>DATBEA010000316.1:0-3741 GCA_036276215.1 Usitatibacter sp. | reverse complement strand
GCTCGAAGCCGGGGCCGCGTGGGCCCCGACGCTCGCCACGCTCGTCGAGGAATCGACCGTGGTGATCACGTTCCTCCTCGACAACGCCGCTGTCGCGGACGTGTACCTGCGCGATGGCGGCCTGCTATCGGCGAGCGCGCGCGGGCGGACCTTCATCGACATGAGCACCGTGATGCCGTTTACGCATCACCGTATCGCCTCGGCGGCCGCCTTGCACGGCGCCGCCTTCGTCGAGTGCCCGGTGAGCGGATCGATCGCGACGGCGCAGTCGGGTGCGCTGGTCGGATTCGCCGCCGGGGACGGATCCTCGTTCGCTCGAGTACGCGGGCTGCTCGCGCAACTCTGCCGCCGCGTCGAGCACGTGGGGCCGCTCGGTGCCGGCGCCCGCATGAAGCTCGCGGCCAACCTCCTGCTCATCATCTTCTGGCAGGCACTGGGCGAGGCCCTGGTCGTCGCGGACTTCCCGAGGACGGATGCGGCGCGTGCGATCGACCTCCTCGCGGATTCCAACATCGGCGCGGCGATCCTGCGCACGAGAGGCCCGCAGGTCGCGGCCGCGATAAAGGCCGGTGCTTCCGGCCCGCCCGCATTCGATGTCGACACGATGCGCAAGGACCTGGGCTACATGTTCCAGGAGGGGAATGCCCGCGGAATCCCGCTTCCGCTGGTGGTGCGCACCCTCGAATGCTTCGACCGTGCCTCGCGCGAAGGAATGGGCGCGCTCGATAGCGTCGCCTATCCGGCCTACGTCCTGAACCAGCAGGCCAAGGCCGCGCCGCCGGTGGCCGGGGCCATTGGCGATCGAGGTGAGCGATGACGCCGAACCTGATGGACCTCCTCCACGCGGGCCCCGTGATGACCGCGTCATTCTTCGCCTCCGCCGTCGAGGCGGTCGAAGCGGCCACGGTCGTGCTCGCCGCGAGCGTGGAGCGCGGCTGGAGGCCGGCGCTCGCCGGTGCGCTCGCGGCACTCGCCGCGCTCGCCGCGATCTCGGCGCTCTTCGGTCCCGCGCTCGCCGCGATTCCGATCGCGACGCTCCAGGTCGTCGTGGGGACACTCCTGCTCCTGTTCGGCGTCCGCTGGCTTCGCAAGGCGATGCTGCGCTCCGCGGGCGCGATCGGCCTGCGGGACGAGGAAGCCCTCTACGCCCGCGAGCGCCTGGCGCTCGACGGATCGCCGGGTGCCGACCGCCGCCGATGGGACACGATAGCCGCCCTCGTTTCGTTCAAGGCCGTTCTGCTCGAAGGACTCGAAGTGGTGGTGATCGTGATCGGCCTGGGTGCCGCGGGAGGCATGCTCGTGCCCGCGGCCGCAGGCGCGGTCGGCGCCTGCGTCATCGTGGCGGGCACCGCGGCGGCCCTGAATCGGCCCCTGTCGCGGGTTCCCGAGAATGCCCTCAAGTTCGCGGTGGGGATCATGGTGTCCGCCTTCGGGCTCTTCTGGTTCGGCGAGGGCATCGGCGGGCACTGGCCCTATGGAGACGCGGCGATCCCCGGGCTCGTTGCCGTGCTGTTCGCTGCCTCGTCCTGCGCCGTGGCGCTCGTGCGGCGCGGAGGAATCCGATGAATGCCCTGCGCAAAATCCTTGGAAAGGTCGCCACCCTCTTCTACGACGACGCGAGCCTCGCGATCACCGTGCTCGCGATCCTCGCTCTCGCCGCCGCCGCTTCCACGGTGCCGGGCCTGGACCTCGAGCCGGTGATGGCGTTCCTGGTCGTGGGGGTCGTCGCGGCGCTCGTGGAAAACGTCGCGCGAGCCGCCCGGGCGCGCTGAGTGTTTCGCACGAAACACGGCCGCGCGCCGGCGAAACGGTGTTGGCACTCCGCGAAGCTGAAATAAGGCCTCGAACACACATCCCAGGAGAATTGCCATGAAACCCTCCATCCTCACCCTGTTGCCAATCCTCGGCGCCTCGCTCGCGCTCGGCGCGTGCGCTTCCCTTTCCGATCCGCCCCTCGACAACCAACACGTCGCGAGCATCCACGCGGGGCTCACCCAGGACGACGTTCGCGACATCGCCGGGCGTCCCGCCAACGTGACGGGCGCCCCGCGCGCCGGCGGCAAGGAGTGGATCTACTCCTACACCGACCCCTACGGCTATGCGTCCGAGCTCGACGTCACTTTCGACGGCAGCGGGCGCGTGGTGGACACCTACGCCCAGCGCCTCGACGAATAGCCTCGGGAGACGACGAAGATGGCCACGCCGTTGCAAGGAATCGGTATCGCCGGGTGCGTGCTCCTCGCGGCTTCGGCCGCGGGTTGCGCGCGCAGCCACGCCGCCACCGCGAAGGCGCCCGAAGCCCCGGAGGTCTCGGTGGTCACGGTGCACAAGGGCAGCGTCCCCGTGACGATGGAGCTTCCCGGCCGCACCAGCCCGGTGGCGGTCGCGCAGGTTCGCGGGCGCGTGGATGGCATCGTGCTCTCGCGCAATTTCCGCGAAGGCGCCGACGTGAGCGCGCGCCAGCGTCTCTTCCAGATCGATCCCGCGCCCTATCGAGCGGCGCTCGATGCCGCGAATGCGACGCTCGCGCGCGCCCAAGCCAATCTCGCGGCGGCCAACGCGCTCGTCGAGCGATACAAGGTTCTCCTCGCGGGCAACGGCGTCGCGCGCCAGGACTACGACAACGCGGTCGCCTCGCAGGGACAAGCCCAGGCCGACGTGGCTTCGGGCAGGGCCGGCGTGCAGTCCGCGGGGATCAACCTCGGCTATACCGACGTGATCTCTCCCATCACGGGCAGGATCGGCCCCTCGGCGGTGACCGCGGGCGCGTATGTGCAGGCGAGCGCTGCCACGCTGATGGCCACGGTGCAGCAGCTCGATCCGATCTACGTGGACCTCAACCAGTCGAGCCTGCAAGGCCTCGAGCTGCGCCGCGACGTGGCAAGCGGCAAGGTGAAGCTCGACGGCACCTCGCAGGCACGCGTCACCCTCCTCCTCGAGGACGGCTCTCGCTATCCCCTTTCCGGAACGCTGCAGTTCACCGACGTCACCGTCGACCCGGCCACCGGGTCGGTCACGGTGCGCGCACTCTTCCCGAATCCCAGGGGCGTGCTGCTGCCGGGCATGTTCGTGCGCGCGAGCATCGACGAGGGCGTCAAGGACGGCGTCGTTCTCGTGCCGCAGGTGGGCGTGACACACGACGCGAGCGGCAAGGCCACGGCGCTCGTGGTCGGCCCCGGCGACAAGGTAGCGCTTCGGGCGCTCCAGGCCACGCGCACCTCGGGCAGCGACTGGGTCGTCGAAGGCGGGCTGGAGGATGGCGACAAGGTCATCGTGGCGGGCGTGCAGAAGGCCCCGCCAGGCGCGAATGTGAAGCCCGTCGAGATGGTGCGCGGGTCTCCCGTGCCGGTCGCGTCGAACTAGCGCCATGGCCCGCTTCTTCATCAACCGCCCGATCTTCGCCATCGTCATCGCGTTGATCGTCATGCTGGCGGGAGGCTTGTCGATGCTCACGCTGCCGATCGACCAGTACCCGCCCATCGCGCCGCCCACGGTGCAGATCGGCACGTCCTACCCGGGCGCCTCGGCGACCACCGTGAACGACGTGGTGGTGCAAGTGATCGAGCAGCAGATGAGCGGCATCGACAACCTGATCTACATGTCCTCGGTGAGCGACGACACGGGCCAGTCGACGACGACGCTCACCTTCGCGCCGGGCACCAATCCGGACATCGCGCAGGTGCAGGTCCAGAACAAGCTCCAGCTCGCGGTGCCGCTCCTCCCGGCACAGGTGCAGCAGGC
>DATBEA010000315.1:0-9034 GCA_036276215.1 Usitatibacter sp. | reverse complement strand
GACGAGGAGATGAACCTGGTGAAGCACTTCCTCGGGCGCAAGCCCTCGAGCGACGCGTTCTTCGCGGAGATCACCGGCAAGCGCTGAGCGACGTTGTCATCCCCGACGTCGCCGGGGGTGGAATCAGGGAATGCGAAGCCTCTGGCCGGGGCGAAGCATCGCCGAGGCCCCGAGGTGGTTCTCGCGCGCGATCGCATCCATGTGGGTGCGGTGGCGGACCGCGATGCCGTAGAGCGTGTCGCCCTGGCGCACGACGTAGCTTCGTTCCGATGGCGGCGGCGCTTCGACGGCCGCCTTCTCCGCGGCGGGTCTCGCCGTCGCCTTCGCCGTCTTCGCGTCGGCCGCGTGCCCGGTCATCGGCACCATGATGTTGGTCGCGACCTTGAGCCGTCCCCGCTTGTCCAGCTTCACGTCCTCGTTGGCGGTGCGCACCTGCGCCGCGGTGAGGTGGTGCTTGCGCGCGATCGCGTCCAGCGATTCACCGCGGTGCCCGGGGTAGGTGGTCCAGCTCACGAGCGGCTGGTCGTAGCTCTCGAGGTTCGCGTTGAAGGTCTCCACGCTCGCCACCGGCAGGATGAAGGTGCCCGAGCCCGCGGCCACCGGCTTGTTCATCGCGGGATTCAACGCCGTGAACTCCTCGACGGAGAGCCCCGCGAGCTTCGCCGCCACCTTCACGTCGATCTTCGCGGGCGCCTTCACGGTCTTGAAGTAGGGCTCGTCGGGGACGCTCTCCAGCTCCAGGCCGTAGCTCGCGGGTGAAAGCACGATGTTCTTGATCGCGAAGAGCTTGGGCACGTAGTTGCGCGTCTCGGGCGGCAGGTTGAGGCTCGCGTAGTCGGTGGGCAGCCCGCGGCGCTGGTTGTACGAGACGGCGCGGGCGACGCAACCTTCGCCGCAGTTGTAGGCGGCGAGCGCCAGCTCCCAGGTGCCGAACATGTCGTGCAGGCGCTGCAGGTAGGAGAGCGCGGCGTCGGTCGCGGCCACGATGTCGCGGCGGTTGTCCTTCCACCAGTCCTGCGAGAGGCCGTAGTTCTTGCCCGTCGAGGGGATGAATTGCCAGATGCCGGAGGCCTTCGAGCGCGAATACGCCTTCGGGTTGAAGGCGCTCTCGATCACGGGCAGCAGCGCGATCTCCATCGGCATGCCGCGCTTCTCGACCTGCTCGACGATGTAGTGGAGGTAGAGGCTTCCCCGGTCCACGAAGCGCTTGATGTACTCGGGACGGCTCGCGTACCAGGCCTCGTGCTCGGCCACGAGCGGCGAGTCGAGCGCCTCGAGGGCGAATCCCAGGCGGATGCGCTGCCAGAGGTCCGGGTCGGGCAGGGGGACGTCGTCGACGTCGTCGAAGGCGGCAGGAAGCGAAGGTGGGGCGGGCGAAGCGGGAGGCGGAGTGGCGGCGGAAACGATGCCGGCGGCGAGCAGCAGGGCCACGGCGGCGAACCCTCGTTTTCGCTTCAAATCCATCCGTTTAGTGCTTGTTTCATTTGGCTTTTGCATCCTACGCAATCGCCTCGAACCCGTAAAGGGGTCAGACCCCTTTTTCTGCCAGATGGGAAAAGGGGTCTGACCCCTTTTCAGGCGCGGATGATGACGGCGTCCTGGCCGTGCCAGAAGGCCGTCTCGCGGTAGGCGGTGGGGGGTTGGCCGAGGGCGCGGCGCACCTCGGCCTCGACCCAGGCGCGGGTGGCGAAGGTGGTGCCGTAGGCGTCGGCGCCCAGCTCGGTCGATTCGCTGCTCGCCACGAAGAACGTGCCGTCGGGCCCGTAGCGGATCTGGTGGCCGGGCACGTTCTCGTGGTGGACGCTGAAGACCAGGTGCCCGCCGGGCGCCACCGCGGAGAAGAGCTTGCGCATCCACGCCGCCCATCGCACCGGCGGCAGGTGGGTGAACATCGAAAGGACGAACACCAGGTCGTAGCGCCCCGGGATGGCGAGCGTGTCGGGGTCCGCGCTCGAATAGAAGCCCTCCACGCCCATCTGCGCGCGCAGGAAATCCACGGAGCCGGGGTGGATGTCGGAGACCGTGAGGCGCCCGGGCATGAGCGGCGCGAGGTGGCGCGTGAAGCGCCCGAAGCCCGCGGCGAACTCGAGCACCGAGGGCACCTTCATGAGCGGCCGGTCGATGGATTCCATGAGCACCAGGAGCTCGGAGAGCGTGCGCCAGCCGTCGGCCAGGTACTCGCGCACCGGATTGCCCGCGATCGGGTGCGAGGCGAAGAAGCGGTAGATGTCGTCGCGCGGGTCGATCACGCAGTTCACGCGCATCCATTCGCTGTAGCGTCCCGGGGCGTGCGAGGCCTCGAGCCGGTTGTGCGCGGCGAGATCCGGCGGCTGCTTCATGCGGCTGCCAGCCGTGCGAACTCGGGTGCGGTCATTCGCACGAGCTGCCACTCGGGCATGACGCTCGCCCCCAGGGATTCGTAGAAACGGATCGAGGGCGTGTTCCAGTCGAGCACGCGCCACTCGAAGCGCCCGCAAGAGCGCTCCACGGCGAGCGCGGCGAGCCGCTTGAGGAGCGCCTTTCCAATTCCCGCGCCGCGATGCTCGGGCTCGACGAAGAGGTCCTCGAGGTAGAGGCCCGGCTTGCACAGGAACGTCGAGAACGTCGTGAAGAAGAGGGCGAAGCCCACCGCGCGGCCGCCGCGCAGGGCGATGAAGGCCTCGGCGGCCGGACGCGCGCCGAAGAGCTGCGCCTCGAGGAGCGCCGGCGTGCCCACGGCCTGGTCGGCGAGCTTCTCGTACTCGGCGAGCGCGCGGATGAGCCGTACGATCTCCGGGACATCGGCGCGCGTCGCCGCGCGGATCTCGAAATCGGCCGCCATCTCAGAAATTGTTCTTCCACTCGCGGATCTGCGCGAACACCTCGACCTCGGAGGCGAGCCTGCGCCCCGCATGGCGCTCGGCCGCGGCCACGACCTCGGGCTCGCGGCAGCGCAGGAACGGGTTGGTCTCGCGCTCCTCGGCCATGGCGCAGGGCAGGGTGGGCTCGCCGCGCTCACGCGTGGCCGCATCGCGCGCGGCGCGCTTCGCGAGCTTCGCGTTTCCCGGCTCGACCGCCCGGGCGAAGCGGATGTTGGCGAGCGTATATTCGTGGCCGCAGTAGACGCCCGTCGCGCCCGGCAATCCCGCGAGCTTGCCGAGCGAATCGTTCATCTGCGCGGGCGTCCCCTCGAAAAGGCGCCCGCACCCGCAGGCGAAGAGCGTGTCGCCGCAGAAGACCGCCTCCGGATTCACGAATGCGATATGGCCCGCGGTATGCCCGGGGATGTCGAGCACGGAGAGCTCGACCTCGAGCCCCGGCACGCGAAAGCGGTCGCCTTCCACGAGGCTGCGGTCCAACCCCGCCACGCCGTCGCGGGCCGGGCCGAACACGGGGCAGCGCCAGCGGCCGGTCAGCGCCGGAACGCCGCCGATATGGTCGGCATGGTGGTGGGTGGCGAGGATCGCGGTGAGCTCGAGCCCCCGGGCGGCAAGGAACGCCTCGACGGGGCGGGCATCGCCGGGATCGACCACGGCGGCGCGGCTTCCCTCGGCGATCACCCAGATGTAGTTGTCCTTGAACGCGGGCACCGCATGAACCTGCATCATGGTGCCGAGTCTAGCCGACTCCATTAGAATTGGCGCATGCCGTCCGACACGCTGCACGACTGGTTCGCCACGCCGCTCGGGAACTACCTCCTCGAGAAGGAGCAGGCATACCTGGACGACGTGACGCCCGACATTTTCGGCTTCCACGCGCTGCAGCTGGGCATGCCCCAGGTGGACCTCTTGCGCGAAAGCCGGATTGCGCATCGCCTGCGCGTGGCGGCCTTCGACCATCCCGACCTCTTCGCCAAGAGCCACGAGCTGCCGGTGGCCACGCAGTCGATCGACATGGTCCTGCTGCCCCACGTGCTCGAATTCGCCGAGGAGCCCCACGCGGTCCTGCGCGAGGTCGACCGCGTGATGATGCCCGAGGGCCGCCTCGTGATCCTGGGCTTCAATCCGTGGAGCCTCTGGGGCCTTCGAAGCGCGCTGGGTCCGTCGCGCCGCGAGGTGCCGTGGAACGGCACGTTCCTGTCGCTGCTTCGCGTGAAGGATTGGCTCGCCCTCCTGGGCTTCGAGGTTTCCGCCGGGCGGCTGGTCGCCTACGCCCCGCCCATCAACAGCCCGCGCGCGCTGCGCCGCTTCGGGTTCATGGAGCCGGCGGGCGACCGCTGGTGGGCCGTGGGCGGCGCCGTCTACATGCTGCAGGCCATCAAGCGCGTGCGCGGCATGCGCCTCCTCACCCCGGCCTGGCAGGAGAAGAAGGATGCCCGCGAAAAAGCGCTCGCCGCGGCCAAGCGCCACAGCGTCTCGCACCTCAAGGTCGTCAAGTAAGTTGAAGAGCGACCTCGCCGACGGCCTTCCCGACACCGAGGGCAAGGCCATCCACATCTTCACCGACGGCGCGTGCAAGGGAAATCCGGGGCCGGGCGGATGGGGCGCGCTGCTGCGCTTCAACGGCACGGAGCGCGAGATGTTCGGCGGCGACCCCGCCACGACCAACAACCGCATGGAATTGACCGCCGTGATCGAGGCTCTTATGGCGTTGAAGCGCCCGTGCCGCGTGATGCTGCACACCGACTCGACCTACGTGCAGAAGGGCATCACCGAGTGGATCAACGGCTGGAAGGCGCGCGGCTGGCGCACCGCCGCAAAGGAACCGGTGAAGAATTCCGATTTGTGGCGCAAGCTGGACGAAGTGGTGCGCGGCCACGAGATCGACTGGATCTGGGTGAAGGGCCACGCCGGCCACGAAGGCAACGAGCGCGCGGACGCGCTCGCCAACAAGGGAGTGGAAGCGCTCGCGACATGAGAAGGATCGTCCTCGACACCGAGACCACGGGCCTGGACCCGGCCGAAGGCCACCGCATCATCGAGGTGGCGTGCATCGAGCTGAACGGCCGCCGCCCCACGGGCCGGCACTTCCACCGCTTCATGAATCCCGAGCGCGAGATCGACCTCGCCGCGACCCAGGTGCACGGCCTCACCGCCGAGGACCTTGCCGACAAGCCGTGCTTCGGCGACCTGGCCGACGAGCTCGTCGAGTTCGTGCAGGGCGCGGAGCTCCTCATCCACAACGCGCCCTTCGACGTGGCGTTCCTCGACGCGGAGCTCGCGCGCTGCGGCCGCCCGGTGATCACCTCGCTCTGCACCGTGAGCGACACGCTGGAGGCGGCGCGCGAGATGCACCCCGGGAAGAAGAACTCCCTGGACGCGCTCTGCGAGCGCTACTCGGTGGACCACTCGCGGCGCACGCTGCACGGCGCGCTCCTGGACGCGCAGCTCCTGGCCGACGTGTGGCTCGCCATGACGCGCGGGCAGGAAACGCTCGACATCGTCATCGCCTCGGCGCCCGCGCCCTCGATGGCGCTGTCGCAATCGCCGCTGCGCGCGGCGATCCGCGTCGTTCGCGCGACCGAGGCCGAGCTCGCCGCGCACCGCGCGATGTGCGAGCGCATCGAGCGCGAGAGCAAGGGGCGCTGCGTGTGGCAGCGCGTGGCCCTTGCAGCTTGAGCACGAAGCGCCGGGCCTCGCGGGCGGGGATACGACGCCGCCCGAAGCGCCTTTAGCCGTACCGCCGGCCGAGTCCGCCGAGGCCGCGCCCGAGCCCACCACCGAGCCCGCATCCCGCAAGCTCATCGCCGGGCGCCTCATCATATTCGGGGCGATCCCGATCGCGGTCTTCTGCGCGTTCTTCGTGCTGATGCGCCAGTTCCTCGGCATCGAGAGCCTGCAGGCGCTCGCCCTCACGCTCTCCATCTCGCTCGTGGCGAGCATGGCCTCGCTCTTCGTGCTCTCGTCGCTCACCGCGCGCACCGCCGTGGGCGAGGTCGAGGCCGTGCGCGACGCCGTGAGGAGCGTGGCCGAAGGCGGCGTGCAGCCCGCGCTTCCCGAGCTCACTCCCCCGCTCGAGGACCTGAAGCGCGAGGTGCTGGGCCTCACCCACGAATTCAAGACGAGGCACGCGCGCCTCCAGGAGCGCCTGGACACCGCGCGCCAGCAGATCTTCTTCCTCACCAACCACGACGCGCTCACGAGCCTGCCCAACCGCAAGGCGCTGGAAGAGCGCCTGGAGAGCGCGCTCGCCACGGCCAAGAGCCAGGGCAGCACCCACGCGCTGCTCTACGTGGACGTGGACTACTTCCACCGCATCAACGACTCCTTCGGCCACCTCGCGGGCGACGAGCTGCTGAGGGGCCTCGTCCCCGTCATGCAGGCGAGCCTTCGCGAGGGCGAGACCCTCGCGCGCATCGGCGGCGACGAGTTCGCGGTGCTGCTGGAGAATTGCAGCGCCGAGTTCGCCCACGCGGCGGCGACCCAGCTTCGCGACGCGGTGCAGGCGTGGCAGTTCCAGTGGCAGGGCAAGGCCTTCCAGGTGGGCGTGTCGGTGGGCGTGGTCGCGATCACGCGCCTCGCGCCCAGCCTCGCCGCCGTCCTCTCCGAGGGCGACACGGCGTGCTTCACCGCCAAGGAGCAGGGCAGGAACCGCGTCTTCGCCTTCCACGACGCGAGCGCCTCGCAATACATGCGCCAGACCTCGCGCGGATGGCTGAAGCGCATCAACGACGCGTTGGCCGAAGGGGCCTTCACGCTCCTCTACCAGCCGATCCTCCCGCTGGACGCGCCGGGCGGGCCGGTCACGCGGGTGGAGGCGCTGCTGCGCATGAGCGAGACGGGCGGGGAGCTGATCCTGCCCATGTCGTTCATCCCGGTGGCCGAGCGCTACGACCTCATGCGAACCATCGACCGCTGGGTGATCGACCGGGCGTTCGCCGATTTCCGGCGCCTCGCGCGCGCCCGCGGCGAGGCGGCACCCGCGGAGTTCTCCATCAACCTCTCGGGCCATACGCTCTCCAGCCCCGACTTCGCGCCCTACATCCAGGAAAAGCTCGCCGAGTACGGCATGCCGCCCCAGAGCCTGCACCTGGAGATCACCGAGACCGCCGCCATCGCCAACGTGGAACGCGCGAGGAGCCTGATCGAGACCCTGCGCGCGCTGGGCGTGCGCTTCCTCCTCGACGACTTCGGCAGCGGCCTTTCCTCGTTCAACTACCTCAAGCACTTCCCGGTGGACGGCATCAAGATCGACGGCCTCTTCGTGAAGGGCATCGCCAAGAATTATCTCGATTACGCGCTGGTGGAGTCGATCTACCGCATCGGCACGAGCCTGGGCCTCGCGACCATCGCCGAGTACGTGGAAACCGAGGAGATCGCGAAGAAGCTGGTCCAGATCGGCATCACCACGGGCCAGGGCTTCTATCTCTCCCCGCCCCGCGCCTGGGAGACCCTCTTCGAGCGGGAGCCTCCTGTATAATTCGCGGCTGCCTCACCACGACCTCGAGCGACAAATGCCCCCGAAAAGAATCCTCGCCGCCACCCTCCTCGCGGCGTGCGCGGCCACCGTCCAGGCGGCCGACGACAACAAGGTCACCATCGAGAACCGCATCGCCCAGTGCCAGGGCTGCCACGGCATCCAGGACTGGAAGACGGCCTTTCCCGAGGTCTACCACGTGCCCAAGCTGGGCGGCCAGAACGCGGCCTACATCGTGAACGCGCTCAAGGAATACAAGTCGGGCGACCGCGATTTCGGCACCATGCGCGCGATGGCCTCGGACCTGTCCGAGGACGACATGAAGCAGCTCGGCGACTACTTCGGGGCCAAGCCCGCCAATGCCGCGAACGCGGCGCCCGAGAAGAAGTGAGCGCGACCATGAAAAGGCTCTTGCTCTCGGCGCTCGCCTGCCTGCTGCCCATTGTCGCTTACGCCGGCGGCGACGCCGAAGCGGGCCAGAAGAAGTCCACGCCGTGCGCCGCCTGCCACGGGCCCAAGGGCATGAGCGTGAGCCCCGATTTCCCCAACCTCGCCGGACAGAATCCCGACTACATCGAGGCGGCGCTGCGCCACTACAAGAATGGCCGGCGCAAGAATCCCATCATGCAGGGACAGGTCGCGAACCTCACGGACCGCGACATCGAGGATCTCGCCGCCTATTTCTCCAGCCAAAGGGGACTTTACGTAAAGGAGTAGCGAGGCATGAACCGCATCGTCCATATTTCCCTGAAGGTCGACGATGTGCAGCGCACCGGCGACTTCTACCACGACGTCTTCGGGTTCCTGGACTCCGAGACGCGCAAGACCCGCGACCACCTGTCGCGCCACATGAGTGACGGTGACATCGACTTCACGCTCATGAAGTACGACGCCGGTACGCAGTCGGCGGAGTCGACGGCCGCGGGCGACGGTCCCTGCATCCACCACTTCGCGATCGAGGTCGAGGACATCGCGCGCGCCACCGAGGAGATCCGCAAGCGCGGCTGCGAGGTGGTGAGCGACCCGGGCGTGATCCCGGTGAAGTTCCGCGCGCCCGGCGGGACCATCGCCGAGCTGGTGCCGATCGGCCGCTACAAGAAGCCCGGCGGCGACGCGCAGCGCATCGTGCACCTCTCGCTCAAGGTCGACGACGTCGAGAAGACCGGCGACTTCTACAAGGAGGTGTTCGGGTTCCGCGATGCCGAGACGCGCCGCACGCGCGACCACGTGTCGCGCCACATGACCGACGGCGCCATCGACTTCACGCTCATGAAGTACGACGCGGATACGCAGTCGCGCGAGGCGAAGGCCGCGGGCGAAGGCCCCTGCATCCACCACTTCGCGATCGAGGTGCCCGACCTCAAGGCCGCCGCGCGCCGCATCGCCGAGTACGACACCGACATCGTGAGCGACCCGGGCGTGATCCCGGTCAAGTTCCGCGCCCCCGGCGGAACCCTCGCGGAGCTCGTTCCCATCGGCCGTTACAAGCGCTAGCGCATGCCGGCGCTCGCGCGCAACGGTGATTTCTGGTCCGGGCTGGTGCTCGCCGCCCTGGGCGCGTACATCGTCACCGCGGCGCGCGCGTGGGCCTACATGACCGAAGACGGCCCCGGCGCGGGGTTCTTCCCGATGTGGTACGGCAGCCTCATGATCGTGCTGTCGCTCGTGCTGGTCGCGCGCTCGGCATTGCGCAGGACAG
>DATBEA010000314.1:0-13300 GCA_036276215.1 Usitatibacter sp. | reverse complement strand
TTTCGGAGCGCAGGTCGACGGCTGCCCCCGCGCGCAGGGCCTCGACGAGCGCGGCGAGGAAGTCGCGCGAGAGGGTACGGACCTCCGCTTCGTGGACCTGGTCGTGCCGGGTCTGGACGGAGGCTTGCACCTTCAGCCAGTCGGCGAGGATCTCGGCTTCGTGTGCGCGGATGATGGCGGCAAGTTTGTTCTTGTCGGTGTCGTTCATCGGGATCCTCGGCGATTTCGTCGGAATGCGAAGCCGTATCCGGCTACGGGGTCAACATTCGATTATGCATGACGGTTACACGAAACTCACGGCTCCCGATCGGTACAATTTACCCATGCGCATGATCCGCTTTACCAAGATGCAGGGCCAGGGCAACGATTTCCTGGTGATCGATTCCGTACGCCAGGCGGTAGCCCTCACGCCCGAGCGCATCCGCGCCCTCGCCGACCGGCATTTCGGCGTGGGTTTCGACCAATTGCTGCTCGTGGAAAAGGCCAGCTCTCCGGAAAACGACTTCCGCTACCGCATCTGGAACGGCGACGGCGGTGAGGTCGAGCAGTGCGGCAATGGCGCGCGCTGCTTCGCGCGCTTCGTGGTGGACGAGGGGCTCACCACCAAGCGCGAGCTCCGCGTGGAGACCGCGGGAGGCGTGATCCGCCCGCGCATCGAGGAATCCGGCCAGGTGACGGTCGACATGGGCGAGCCGCGCTTCCGGCCCGAGGAGGTGCCTTTCGCCGCCGCCGCCCCGGCCCTCGTCTATCCGCTCTCGGTCGCCGGGCGCGAGATCGAGGTGAGCGTGCTCTCCATGGGCAACCCGCACGCCGTGCAGCTCGTCGAGGACGTGGAGCGCGCGCCCGTCACGACCGAGGGACCGCTCATCGAGCACCATCCCGCCTTTCCCCGGCGCGTGAACGCGGGTTACCTCCAGCCGCTCACGCGATCGCACGTGAAGCTGCGTGTGTGGGAGCGCGGCGCGGGCGAGACGCTTGCCTGCGGGACAGGTGCCTGCGCGGCGGTCGTGTCCGGCATCCGTCGCGGGCTCCTCGATCCCGAGGTGCGCGTCACCACGCGCGGCGGCGACCTCGTGGTGCGCTGGAACGGGGGGCAAGGCCCCGTTATGATGACGGGCGATGCCGTGCGCGTCTTCGACGGCGAACTGGAGGCCTAGCGAGGATGTTTCCCACACCAGAACAAGTGGCCGAATTCCTGCGGCAGAACCCGGGTTTCTTCGAAAGCCACGTAGACATCCTCATGAACCTGCAGATCCCGCACCCGCACGGCGGACGGGCCGTGTCCATCGGCGAGCGCCAGCTGGTGGCGGTGCGCGAGAAGTCGAAAATCCTCGAGGACAAGCTCCACGAGCTGATCGCCTTCGGCGAGGAGAACGACGCCGTGGGCGAGAAGGTGCATCGCCTCGCCTGCCGGCTGGTGGATGCGCCGAGCCTGGACGCGGTGCTCGACACGCTCTACCTCGACCTCCTCGACCATTTCGCCGTGCCCCACGTGGCGGTGCGGCTCTGGAGCGTGGCCGAGGAGAACCCCGACACGCGCGAGTTCTCGGCGGTCGCGCCCGAGCTTCGCCAGTTCGTGGAGCAGATGACCGCGCCCTATTGCGGGCATCACGCGGTATACGAGAGCCAGTCGTGGTTCGGCGAGGCCGCGCCGCACCTCAAGTCCTTCGCGATGGTCCCACTGAAGCGCGACGGGCACGTGTTCGGCGTGGTCGCCCTCGCCTCCGAGGACGCGAAGCGCTTCTATCCCGAGATGGGCACGCTCTTCCTCACGCGCATCGGCGACCTGGTGAGCCATGCGCTGTGGCGGTTCGTGACGCCGCTGCGTGAGCACGCCCCCGGCTAAGGCGCTCGAGCGCTACCTCACGCACCTTCGCACCGGGCGAAGGCTCGCCCCCCACACGCTCGCGGCCTATGAGCGCGACGCCCGTCTCCTCGCCTCGCTCGCGGAAGATCGCCCGCTCGCGGCCATCGGGCCGCACGACATCCGCCGTTTCGTGGCCACGCTGCACTCGAAGGGGCTTTCGCCGCGCTCGCTCGCGCGCATGCTCTCGTCGTGGCGCGGGTTCTTCGCATGGCTCACGCGCGAGCGCGAGGTGGGCGCCAATCCGTGCGACGGCGTGCGCGCGCCGAAGGCCAAGCGCGAGCTTCCCGAGGCGCTCTCGCCCGACGACGCGGTGAGGCTCATGTCCGTGGACGACGGCTCCGTCGCGGGCACCCGCGATCGCGCCATGTTCGAGCTCGCCTACTCCTCGGGGCTGCGCGTGTCCGAGCTCACGGGCATCGGCCTGGATTGCCTCGACCTGGAGGCCGGCGAGGCGCGCGTCCTGGGCAAGGGATCGAAGACGCGCGTGGTGCCGGTGGGAACCCATGCGATCGAGGCGCTCGGAAAGTGGATCGCCGCGCGCGCCGCCATCCGCAACGCCGATCCCCACGCGCTCTTCGTGGGCCCCACGGGAAAGCGCCTCACGCCGCGCCAGGTGCAGCGGCGCATCAAGCGCTGGGCGGCGCTGGCCGGCCTGGACGCCGACGTGCATCCGCACATGCTGCGGCATTCGTTCGCCTCGCACGTGCTGCAATCCTCGGGGGACCTTCGCGCGGTCCAGGAGATGCTGGGCCACGCGAGCATCGCCTCGACCCAGGTCTACACGCACCTCGATTTCCAGCACCTCGCCAAGGTCTACGACGCGGCCCACCCGCGCGCGCACCGCACGAAGAAGAAGGCGTAGCCAAGGTGGCCGCGAGCGCGATCACGCCGGTCACGGTGCTCACGGGCTTTCTCGGCAGCGGCAAGACGACGCTCCTCAACGCGCTGGTGGCGGATGCGCGCTTCGCCGACACGGCGATCGTCGTGAACGAGCTGGGCGACGCGCCGATCGACCACGCGCTGCTGCGCCAGGCGAGCGGCGACGTCGTGACGCTCCCCGGCGGATGCATCTGCTGCCGCGCGGCGGGCGACATCGTGCGCGCGCTTCGCGACCTGCACCACCAGCGCGCCACGGGTGCCGTTCCCGGGTTCAATCGCGTGGTGATCGAGACCACGGGGCTTGCCGACCCGGCGCCGCTCCTGGCCACCTTGGTGGAGCTGCCGGTCACCGCGGCGCGCTATTCGCTCTCGGGCGTCGTGACGACGGTCGACGCCCGGCACGGCATGGCGAGCCTCGATGCCCATCCCGAGAGCGTGAAGCAGGCCGCGGTGGCCGACCGCATCGTCGTCACCAAGGTGGATCTCGTGCCGGACGGGTCTCTCGCCGCCCTCGAGAAAAGGCTCGCGCAGTTGGCGCCCGGTGCGCGAATCCTGCGCGCGGCCCACGGAGCGCTCGACGGCGCGCTCCTCTTCGACGCGGGCCTCGCGCGGCCATCGGGCGTACCCGACGCGCGCGGGTGGCTGAACGACGGGGCCTACGCCTCCCACGCCGCACAAGCCCGCCACGACCCGCGAATCTCGAGCTTCGTGTGGCGCCGTGGGGAACCGCTGGCGTGGGATGACCTCGAAAGCGCATTGGAAACCCTTCGCGACGTGATGGGCGAGCGGATCCTGCGCATGAAGGGGCTGGTCTCGGTCGAAGGCGAGAGCGGCCCGCGCGCCGTGCACGCGGTCCAGCACGCGTTGTATCCTCCCGCACGCCTCGCCCAATGGCCGGACGCGGACCGGTCCACGCGCCTCGTCTTCATCGGCCGCGACCTTGAAGAAGCCGCCGTCGCCCGCATCTTGGATTCCTTCACCCGCGATTCACGCACCCACCCGGAGCAAGCCGAATGGCAGCCGCCCAGAACCCCGAGAAAGACCTGATCCCCGTCACCATCCTCACCGGCTTCCTGGGGGCTGGAAAGACCACGCTCCTGAACCGCATCCTCACCGAGCGCCATGGCGAGAAGATCGCCGTGATCGAGAACGAGTTCGGCGAGACCGGCATCGACAACGACATCCTGGTGAAGGACAAGCAGGAGCAGATCGTCGAGATGAACAACGGCTGCCTGTGCTGCACGGTGCGAGGCGACCTGGTGCGCATCCTGGGCGACCTGGGCAGCAAGCGCAGGAAAGGCGAGCTCAAGTTCGACCGCGTCATCATCGAGACCACCGGGCTCGCAAACCCGGGACCGGTGGCGCAGACCTTCTTCATGGACGAGGGCATCCACGACCAGTACCTGCTGGACGCCGTCGTGACCGTCGTGGATGCGAAGCACGCACAGAAGACGCTCGACGACCACGACGAGGCGCGGCGCCAGGTGGGCTTCGCCGACCGCATCCTCCTCACCAAGACCGACCTCGTGGACGACGACGCCAAGGTCGACGACCTCGTGAAGCGGCTTCGCCAGATGAACCCGCGCGCGCACCAGAAGAAGGTGCACATGGGCAACGCCGACATCAAGGAGATCCTCGACATCCGCGGCTTCAACCTGAACGCGGCGCTCGAGCTCGACCCCGATTTCCTCGTGAGCGACTACCACGAGCACGACGACGACGTGAAGTCGTTCGTGTGGAAGGACGCGCGGCCCCTGCACATGGAGAAGATCGAGACATTCCTCTCGCTCATGGTGCAGAACTACGGCGAGGATCTCCTGCGCTACAAGGGCGTGCTCAACATCCAGGGCGAGCCCAAGCGGATGATCTTCCAGGGCGTGCACATGCTCATGGGCGGCACCCCGGGCAAGGAGTGGCAGCCCGGCGAGCGGCGCGAGAGCGTGATGGTCTTCATCGGCCGCAAGCTTCCCCGCCGGCTCTTCGAGGAAGGCCTCGCCTACTGCGTGGCTTGACCGCCTGCGCGCTTCGGCCCTCCCCAAGGCCGGCCGCGCGAAGATCGAGCAGCCGGGGTTTATACTGCCCGCTCACGCTTCAAGAAGACCCACGCGCGCACATGGCAAGCCCCGCGGCCGGAGCCCAACCGAGCCCGCTTCGCCCCGCACGGCCCGCTGGCCGGCTGGGCAACGAGGAATTCAATTCCGGCGTGCTGCCCACGGCGCAGGAAGCGGCCGTGCTCTATGCCGCAAACCATGTCGAAGCCGCCGCCGCCGTGCTCAAGGCCGAGGTGAAGGACGCGGTAGGGCGCAACAACAAGCAGGCGTGGCTCATGCTCTTCGACCTCTACCAGATCCAGCAGGACAAGCACGAGTTCGAGTCCCTCGGCATGCTCTACACGGTGAAGTTCGAGCAGTCGCCCCCGGTGTGGGCCGAGGGCGCCGAGAGCGCGTCGGACCCGCGGCGCGCCACCCAGAGCCGCGAGCGCAAGGACTTCTTCGCGCTGAAGGGCGATGCGGGCGAGGTCGAGCCCGAGATCGAGAAATTCCTCGCCTTCGCGCTCGCGCAGGGGACGGTGCGCCTGGACGTGGCGAAGCTCGTGGGCCTCGCGTCCGGCGAGGCGCTTCGCTTCGCGGGCGCCCTCGGGCAGCTTCGCAAGAAGAAGGTCCCGATGTGGTTCAACAGCATGGAGTCGCTGGAGAAGCTGCTCCGGGCGACCTTCAACGAGAAGCCCGCCGAGGAGCAGAAAGCCTATTGGCTCCTCCTCTTCGAGGTGCTGATCGTGCAGGGCAAGACCGAGGAGTTCGAGGACCTGGGGCTCGAGTTCGCCGTGGCCTTCGAGATGTCCCCGCCCAGCTGGGAGGTCTACGTGAACACGGTGGCTGCCGAAGCCGCCAGGGCCGGCGCGCCCAAGCCCGCGGCGGTGCAGGCGCCCGAGGCCGGCTACGTGCTGAAGGGCGTGCTCTCGCCGGCCAGCTCCAACCAGATCGCGGAGCTCAACAACTACGCGAGCGGCCGCACCGAGGTCGCCCTGGACATGGGGAAGGTGCTGCGCATCGAGTTTCCGTTCACCGCCTCGTTCTTCGACACCGTGAAGGCGATCCAGCTCGCCGGCAAGCGCGTGATCCTCACCAACCTGAACGAGCTGAACGCGGCGCTCCTCGAGGCCATGGGCGTGAACCGCTACGCCATCCTGGTGCGCCGGCGCTAGCCGAAATTCCCCGGGCGATATCTTGAATTTCGCGCCCGCCGCGCGCACCTGCCTGCTATAGGCCCCCATGAGCGCAGACATCCCCCAGTTCCACGCGACGACCATCCTCAGCGTGCGCCGCGGCGACAAGGTCGCCATGGGCGGCGACGGCCAGGTCACGCTGGGCAACATCGTGATCAAGGCCTCGGCGCGCAAGGTGCGGCGCATGTACCACGACCGCATCCTCGCGGGGTTCGCCGGCGCCACGGCCGACGCTTTCACCCTCTTCGAGCGATTCGAGGCGAAGCTCGAGAAGCACCAGGGCAACCTGCTGCGCTCCGCGGTCGAGCTCGCCAAGGACTGGCGCACCGACCGGATCCTGCGCCGGCTGGAGGCGATGCTCGCCATCGCCGACCGCGAATCCTCCCTCGTCATCACCGGGACGGGAGACGTGCTGGAGCCCGAGCACGGGCTCCTCGCGATCGGCAGCGGCGGCGGCTACGCGCAGGCCGCGGCGCTCGCGCTGCTGCACGAGACGCCGCTCGAGCCCGCGGACATCGTGAAGAAAGCCCTCACCATCGCGGGCGAGCTTTGCATCTACACCAACCAGAACCACGTGATCGAGACGCTCTGATGGAACCCCTCGCCTCCCACGTCTCGCATCTCGAGCCTCCCGTCATGATGACTCCGCAGGAGATCGTCTCCGAGCTCGACAAGTACATCGTGGGCCAGGACGCCGCCAAGAAGGCGGTGGCGATCGCGCTTCGCAACCGCTGGCGCCGCGCCCAGGTGCCGGAGCCGCTGCGCCAGGAGATCACGCCGAAGAACATTCTCATGATCGGGCCCACCGGCGTGGGCAAGACCGAGATCGCGCGGCGCCTCGCGCGGCTCGCCAACGCGCCCTTCATCAAGGTCGAGGCCACCAAGTTCACCGAGGTGGGCTACGTGGGGCGCGACGTGGACACGATCGTGCGCGACCTGGCCGAGATCGCGGTGAAGGCCACGCGCGAGCAGGAGATGAACAAGGTGCGCACGCGCGCGGCCGATGCCGCCGAGGAGCGCGTGCTCGACGCGCTGCTGCCCGGCGTGGGCCACGACGCCGGCGAGGCCGGCACGACCCGGCAGCGCTTCCGCAAGATGCTTCGCGAGGGCAAGCTCGACGACAAGGAGATCGAGATCGAGGTGGCCCAGGCGGCCTCGAGCATGGAGATCCTCGCCCCGCCCGGCATGGAGGAGCTCACCGGCCAGATCCAGGGCATGTTCGCCAACCTGGGCGGGGGCCGGCGAAAGCGCCGCACGCTCGCCATCCGCGAGGCGCTGCGCCACGTCACCGACGAGGAGGCCGCGAGGCTCGTGAACGAGGAGGAGATCCGCTTCAAGGCGCTCGCCTCCGTGGAGCAGGACGGCATCGTCTTCCTCGACGAGATCGACAAGATCGCGAGCCGCGGCGAGCTCCACGGCGCCGACGTCTCGCGCCAGGGCGTGCAGCGCGACCTCCTGCCGCTGGTGGAAGGCACCTCGGTGAACACCAAGTACGGGATGGTGCGAACCGACCACATCCTCTTCATTGCGAGCGGCGCCTTCCACCTCGCCAGGCCCTCGGACCTCATCCCGGAGCTCCAGGGGCGGCTTCCGATCCGCGTGGAGCTCTCGAGCCTCTCGGTGGACGACTTCGAGCGCATCCTCGTCTCGACCGACGCCTGCCTCACCCGCCAGTACCAGGCCCTCCTCGCGACCGAGGGCGTGAGCCTCGAGTACACGCCCGACGGGGTGCGGCGCATCGCCGAGATCGCCTTTTCCGTGAACGAGCGCACCGAGAACATCGGCGCGCGGCGCCTCTATACGGTGATGGAGAAGCTCCTCGAGGAAGTCTCGTTCGACGCCGGGCGCAAGGCCTCGCGCGTCATCGTAGACGCGGTCTACGTGGAGGCCCGCCTTGCCGACCTCGCCCGCAGCGAGGACCTCGCCCGGTACGTTCTGTAACGAACGGGGACGGCGCCGGGCCCTACAATCCGCGCCATGCTCAGGGCTTCGCTCCTTTGCGGGGTGCTCGCGGCCGGTTGCGCCCAGCCGGGGAACCCATCGCGCTCCCTGGACGACGACGCCTTGTCGCTCGCCGCGGCCGAGACCGCTTTCGCCGCGCAGTCCGTGCGCGAAGATATGCGCGCCGCCTTCCTCGCCCATTTCGCCTCCGACGGGCTTTTCGTGCGCGGCGGCTGGACGCTCGCCCATCCCTGGCTGTCGCCGCGCCCGGCCCCGCCCATCGTCCTGGACTGGCGGCCCGTGCATACCGAGGTGGCAGGCTCGGGCGAGCTGGGGCTCTCCACGGGTCCCTGGAAGCTCGTGGCGCGCGGCAAGCCCGAGGAGACGGCGGTATTCGGGCAATTCGTCTCGATCTGGCGCCGCGAGCCGGGAGGCCCCTGGAAGGTCATCGTCGACCTGGGCATCGGCAATCCCCAGCCCACCTTCTGGCAGCAGCCCCTCGAGGCGCTGCCGCAGGTCGTGCCCGGGCACCTTCCCTCCATGGACGTCCAGGAGGCCGAGCGCCAATTCGCGCGCGTCGCTTCGACCACGGGCATGGCCTCGGCCTACGAGCGGTTCGGCTCGCCGCGCATGAGGCTCTACCGCGACGACCACGCCCCCGCCGTGGGAAAGCCCCTGGCCCTCGTGCTCGCGGGCGATGCGACGTTCGCCTGGCACGTGGAGCAGGTGCAGACGGCGCGCTCGGGTGATTTTGCCTACGCCCGCGGCTACTGCGCCAGCGTCGTGTCCGGTTCGCCGGTCGCGGGCTACTTCATGCGGGCATGGCGCGCCGAGGGCGGCGAATGGCGCATCGTCATGGACGTTGTGCAGCCCGCCACGTGATCACCGCGCCGCGGCGTAGGCGGCGGCCGCGCGCTCCATGGATTCCTCGATGAAGTCGGCGGCCTTCGCCACGAACTCCGTGGGCCGCGCGGCGGGCCCCTTGGCGTCCAGCTCGCGCTGCGCGTCGTCCATGAAGCCCAGCTGGGTCCGGGCGGAATCGAGCGCCTCGACGGCCTCGGGGAGCTGGGCGTCGGGTTCGCGAAGCGTGGCGAGGAGCCGGTGCAGGTTCTCGTTCGCCTCGCGCAGCTCCTTCGCGAGCGCGGCGTCGCCCACGTCCCAGCGCATCCACAGGCGTGCCTTCGCGACGCGCTGCGCCATGATCGCCGCGTTCATCGCACGCACGACGTTGGCCCGCGCCGTCCCGCGCGAACGCTCCTGCAGGAGCCTTGTACGCCGGGCCGCCACGTGCGTGAGCTCCTCGGCGCGGCTGCGCAGCTTGCGGGCGCTCTCGCGCGTCGCGGGACGCAACGCCCACTCGCGATAGCCGGCCCCGAGGAGCACGAGGAGGGCGTAGCTCTCGTGCAGCTCGGCATCCTGGGGGGTGGCGTCGATCGCAGCCAGGGCCGCATCCATGTCGCGCGCGGCCTGGGAAAGATCGCGGCGGCTGCGCCCGCCGAGGAGGCCCTGGCCGGCCTGCGCGTGCAGCTTCGCGATGCGCTCGGTGAGCACTTCGACCTTCAACGCCTGAGTCACCCCGTCGGCAACGCCTTCGGCTCGCGCACACAGGGCGAAGGCGACCAGCACCAGCACCCGCGCCAGCGCGGGCGCGGGCCTCACGGCGCCGCGGGTGCGAGGGTGAATGCGGTCACCATGCCGCCGCCCACCAGGCGTGCGAGGTGCGCGGGCAGCGACTCGCCGAGGGACTCCGCCGCCTCGCCCAGCGTGAGTCCCTGGACGATGGCGCCCGCGAGCGCCCAGCAGCCGGGCTCGACCGCTTGCACGCCCAGTGCTCCGCCGTCGCGACTCACGATCGTCCAATCGGCGCCCTCGGAACGCGCGGGCGTGCCGTCGTTGCCCGGCTGGTTGGCCTCCCAGATCGCGGCGACCGGATACGCGGAGCGCATGAGCCGCACCGCCGGGTGAAGGCTGAAGCGGATGCGGGCTTGGTCGGCGGCGCCCACTTGCGCGAGGGCCGCGAAGTCGAGGCTTGCCGCGTCGGCCGCGTGGTAGCTCTCGTGGCATGCCCATTCGAGCCGCGCCACGTCCGCGAGATAGGGAAGCTCGCTCGCGTGCGGATAGCCCGCGAGGAAATCCGCGAAGCGCGCGCCGTACTGGTTCAGGTCGCCGCTTCGCGAAGGAAACGAGAGCACGTACTGCCTCGCCGCCTCGCGGAAGAACGACTCACCCACCAGGCGCATCACGACGGGATAGGTCGCCGCGAGGGCTCCCGTGAGGTTCGCGAAGAGGTTGCGGCGATAGATGGCGAAACCAGGCTCGCAGGGCGCCTCGGCATAGAGCGCGTCGATGAAACGCGACTGCGTGGTGCCGAGCGCGCTCATGCGGGCAACGCGGGTGCGCCCGCCCGCGCGGCAAGGCGCGCGGCGCGATCCGCCTCGTCGAGAAGGACCTCGAGCGCGGGGATGTCGGCGTCCCACTCGATCAACGTGGGCCGGCTTCCCAGCCGCGCGAGCGCGTACGAATAGAGCTCCCATACCTCGTCGCACACGGGCCGCGAGTGCGTGTCCACGAGGAGGGAGCCGTCGCGCTCGTGCCCCGCGAGGTGGATCTCGCCCACCGTCGCCGCGTCGATCGCGTCCACGTAGCCGCGCGCGTCGAAGCCGTGGTTGCGCGCGCTCACCCAGATGTTGTTCACGTCGAGGAGCACCCCGCACCCGGCGCGGCGCGCGGCCTCGGCGAGGAATTCCCACTCGGGCATCCGCGAGCCGTCGATCTGGAGGTACGACGACACGTTCTCCACGAGGATGCGCCGGCCGAGGCGCTGCTGCACTTCGTCCACGTGCGCGCAGACGATCGCCAGCGCTTCTTCCGTGTATGGCAGCGGCAGGAGGTCGTTCGAGTGGCGCCCGCCCGATGCGCCCCAGCAGAGATGCTCCGAGACGAGCGCGGGCTCGATGCGCCGCACGAGCGAGGCGAGGCGCGCGAGGTGGCGCTCGTCCAGCGGATCGGCCGAGCCCAGCGACAAGCCCACGCCGTGCAGGCTGAGGGGATAGGCGCCCGCGAAGCGCTCGAGCCACGCGAGCGGCGCTCCGCCGTCGCAGAAGAAATTCTCGCTGTGCACCTCGAGGAAGCCCAACGGCGGGCGCGACTCGAAGAGCGCCGCGTAGTGCGGCGCGCGAAGGCCGATGCCCACGGCTTGCGGGGCGATCGTCCTTGCCATGGCGCTACTTGGGCGGCTTCGTGCCGGCGCCGCCCGCGCTCGTGCGCCCGCCCAGCTTCTGGCACGACCCGCTCGCCACGTACTTCCAGTCGTCGGGAGAGTTGCTGCTCGTGGCCTTTCCGGCGCAGGTGTGGCGCGCGGTGCCGCAATCGTTCTGTCCGGCCTTGGCGATGCCGTAGCACTTCTCGCGGCTCGCGTCGCCGTCGTGGGCGAGCGCGGCCTGCGCGGCCCCGAGGGCCAGGATGCCCGCCAGGGCGGTCTTCAACCAGGATGCGCGATCGTTCATGGGTGTCTCCGGTGTTGCGAAGCCTACTCGTCGCCGGAGCGGAAGCGCTCCGAGGCCGCGTGCAGGAACTTCAGCTGCGAATCGAAGTTGCGGCACATGAAGCAGCGGTCGAGGTGATACGTGAGAGCCTGGGATTCCATGGGCGAAAGCTTGCGCTCATAGGCGGCCGAAAGCAGCCGCGATGCCGCGCGGCAGTCGACCGGATCACCCGGCTCGCGCTTCTTTTCCAAACCAGTTCTTCTCCAGGCAGGCGCGCAGCTGCAGGCGCGCTCGATGCAGGATCACCCAGCAGTTGGACGCCGTGATGCCCTCGTCCTTACAAATTGTTTCGGTATCGTCGCCGGCGATCTCGCGCTTGAAGAACACGCGCCCGCCGGCGGCCGGCAGCCGGTCCAGGCAGCCCTCGAAGGCCTCCCAGAAGCGCCGCTGCTCGAAGGCGGCCTCGGGGTCCGCCCACGCCTGCGGCGGCTGGCGCCAATGGCCCGTCTCGTCGAAGAGGTCGTCCAGCCAGCCCTCCTCGCCCGATTCCGCGGCGAAGTCGGTGAGCTCCACGTGGGCGCGCTCGCTCATGGCTCGCCGCTGCAGGTCGATCACCTTGAAGCGCAGGATGGAGGTGAGCCACGTGCGAAGCGACGACTTCCCCCCGAAGGAGGGAAGGCTCTCCAGGGCGGCCACGAGGCATTCCTGGACGGCTTCCTCGGCGAGCTGGCCGTCGCGAAGCTGTCCCAGCGCGTATCGCACCAGGTAGGGTCGGTGGCCTTCGATCTCCGCGAATCGCGGGTCGGTCATGCGCGCAATCTTACCATTGCAAGATGCGCTTCCGCCCCCTTGAAAGCCCTGCGCGGGCCCACATGTCACCACCAGCAGGGGCGATTGGACGCCCCGACAACTCATCGTGGAGGCATCTATGTACGTGACCCGAAATGCGCTCTCGAGCTACGAGCCCCTGGTGGGCCGCCTCGATGGCCTGTTGAACGACTTGTTCCGCCCGGCCGTGGCTCTCGAGGCCCGTTCCCAGGCGCTGCCCATCCGCATCGACGTGCGCGAGACCGCCGAGGCCTACATCGTCCATGCGGAGCTTCCGGGCGTGAAGAAGGAAGACATCGCGGTCGAGATCGAGGGCAACGAGGTGACGCTCTCGGCCGAGACCCGCCGCGAGCCCGCGGCGGCGGAAAGCGAAAAGTGGCTTCGCACCGAGCGCTACTTCGGCAAGAGCGCCCGCCGCTTCGCCCTCCCGGTGGAGCTGGACGAGGCGAAAGCCGCGGCGAAGTTCGCCGACGGCGTGCTGGAGCTCACGCTCCCGAAGAAAGCGTCGGCCGCGGCCCGCAAGGTCGAGATCAACTGAGTCGCAGCAAGGTTTTTTGAACCTGGCAGGGCTCCTGGGGAAATTCTCCCACGGAGCCCTTTTCTTTTGACCTAGAATAAGCGCCTTCCCTTCCCCCGCCCCACTCCATGCCCGCCCGGTTGTCGCCCTCGCAGAAGGCGGAGGTCCTCATCGAGGCCCTGCCGTACATCCGACAGTTCTACGACCGCACCATCGTCATCAAGTACGGCGGCAACGCGATGACCGACGTGGCGCTCCAGGAAGACTTCGCCGAGGACGTGGTGCTCCTCAAGCTGATCGGCATGAATCCCGTGGTCGTCCACGGTGCGGGGCCCCAGATCGGTGCGCTGCTGCAGAAGCTCGGCAAGCAGAGCGAGTTCATCCAGGGCATGCGCGTGACCGACGAGGAGACGCTCGACGTGGTCGAGATGGTCCTGGGCGGGCTCATCAACCAGGACATCGTGACGCTCATCAACAAGGCGGGCGGCAAGGCCGTGGGCCTCACCGGCAAGGACGGCCACTTCATCCACGCGCGCAAGCTCAAGCTGCCGAGCAAG
>DATBEA010000313.1:0-2988 GCA_036276215.1 Usitatibacter sp. | reverse complement strand
CCTGGATCGACCTTGCGCTGCGGCGCGATGTCGCTGTGGCCGACGACGTGGTCCTTCGAAACGCCATACTTGCGCGCGAGCCCGGTCACGAGCGCCACGACCGCGTCGATTTGCGCGGGGCGGTAGTCGTGCCATTCGCCGCCGCGATCGCCGAGGTTCACGATCTCGATGCCGATCGACGAGGCGTTGAGCTGCGTGTTGCCTTCCCAGGAGCTCTCACCCGCGTGCCAGGCGCGGCGCGAGTCGTCCACGAGCCGGTAGACGGTGGCCGGATCGTCGCGCACGAGGTAATGCGCGCTCACGCCGGTCTTCGTGAGCGTGTCGAGCGACTCGGAAAAATCCGTGGACGTGTAGTGCAGGACGATGAACTGGATGCGGTTGTCCTGGCTTACCGCGGAGTAGCTGGTGTCGACCGTGGGAACACCCGCGCATCCCGCGAGCGCGAGGCCCACCGCGGCGGATAGAAGGCGCTTCATCCGTCCCATCGTAAACGCAATCCCACGCCCCGGAAAACATTGGATGTAAGATGCGCCGAGCGGTCACCAATAACCGGAGGGGAACGATGGAATCCATCGGCAGGGTCCGTGCATTGTTGGGAGCGGCGCTTGTGATCGCCGCGCTTGGCGCCGCGGCGCAGGAGAAGCACTACCGCTTCGCCCATGACCAGCAGCTCAATTCCGGCTACAGCGTCGCCTACGACCTCTTCTCCGAGAAGCTGAAGGCGCTGAGCGGCGGGAAGATGCTGGTCGACCAGTACCCCGGGGCGCAGCTGGGCCAGGAGCCGCAGCTCCTGCAGCTCGTGAAGTCCGGCGACCTGGATTTCGCGATCGTCTCGTCGGCGAACACCGCGACCATCTCGCCGCAGGCGGGCGTCATGTCGCTGCATTTCCTCTTCAAATCACCCCAGCACGTGATCAAGTGCCTGGGCGATCCCAGGGTCTTCGAGGCGATCCGCGACATGATCGACCAGACCACCCAGGGCATCCACGCGATCGGCCTGGGCACGCAGGGGCTGCGCAACCTCTACGGCAAGAAGGAGGTCCACAAGGTCGAGGACCTGAAGGGCCTCAAGGTGCGCGTGCAGGCGACGGCGACCGAAGACACCATGTTCCCGGCCTACGGCGCGCAGACCGTGCACATGCCCTTCGGAAGCGTCTACACGTCGCTCCAGACCGGCGTGGTCGATTTCGGCGAGAACTCCGTGAACGTCTACCTCATCAACAAGCACTACGAGGTGGCGCCGGTCCTCTCGCTCTCCGAGCACGAGGCGAACAACGCGATCCTCTGGGTGAGCGACAAGCTCTGGCAAAGCCTCACCGCGGACCAGAAGAAATGGGTGCTCGCCGCCGGCCGCGACGTGAGCACGATGGAGCCCACCAAGGCCTTCGAGCTCGAGAACCAGGCGCTCGCCAAGGTGAAAAGCATCGGCATCAAGGTGGTCACGCCGGACAAGTCCGGGTTCCAGAAGATCGCCGATCCGTACCTCGACAAGCTCGCGAAAGAGCTGGGCCCCCACGCCGACAAGGTGAAGGGTCTCATCCGGTCGATCGACTGACCCCGCGCGTTCCGGGCACCGCTGGCCAGTGAGTATTTCGGCGAGGCTGGTGCTCGGGCGCCAGCGCCACCTCAAGTGGCGCCTGCTGGACGGGCTCGAGCTCGCGCTCATGGTGCTTTGCGGCCTGGTGCTCTTCGGGTTCTGCGTGACCGTCTGCCTCGACATCATCACGCGCACGATCGGGCATCCCTGGCTGTGGCTCCAGGAAGTCACCTCGACCCTCTTCGTCTACGGGATCTTCATCGGGTTCGCAGCGGCCACCCGCCGTAACGACCACCTGTATCTCACCGCCGTGTCCGAGTCGCTGCACGGCCGATTTCGCATCGTGGCCGAGGTCGCCATCCGGCTCGTGGTCCTCGGGGTCTCGATCTGCATGGTGTATTTCGGCTACCTCAACTTCATGCGCGGGTTCGGAAGCTTCCGGCTGCCGTCCAACACGCCCATCGCGTCGCTCTACGCGGCGATTCCTTTGGCGGGTGCCTTCGCCGCGCTCTTCACTATCGAGCAGATCGTGAACGGGCTGCGCCACGGATTCGAGCATGACGAGCCCGAGGCCGAGGAAGCGACGGGCGCGTTCGTGGTTCCCGAGGAAGGGCGGAAGGCGTGAGCGCGCCGCTGATCCTCACCGTCATGTCCATCTGCTTCCTGGGCTTCGGTTATCTCGGGGTGCCCGTGCCGTTCGCGCTCATGGCGGGTGTCTTCGTGGGGGCGGGCCTCGCCGATGTATCGCTTGCGGCGATCCTGCAGAAGGTCTTCGACGGCGTGGACAACGAGGCGCTGCTCGCCATTCCCTTCTTCCTCCTGGTGGGCGAGCTGATGAGCTCGGCCAACGTGGTGGGGCGCATCGCGAACCTCTCGCTCGCCCTCGTGGGGCACGTGCGCGGCGGCTTGTCGCAAGTCGTCACGGTCTTCAGCATGTTCTTCTCCGAGATGTCGGGCTCGACCACGGCGGACGTGGCGGTCATGAGCCGCGCGCTCGCCCCGCCCATGAAGAAGGAGGGCTACAGCGGCCCCTTCATCGCGGCGATCATCGCGGCCGCTTCCACCATCGCGGCGCTCGTTCCGCCGAGCATCACGGCCGTGGTCTATGGCGCGGTGGGCAACGTCTCGATCGCCGGGCTCTTCATGGCGGGCGTGGTGCCGGGATTCATGATCGGCTTCGGCCTCATGATCTATTGCTATTTCTTCGGTCCGCCGGGGACGCGGCGCGGACGCGCGCCGTTCGGCGTCGTGGCGCGCGCGACGCGGGATGCGGCGCTCCCGCTCATGATCCCGATGATCCTCCTGGGCGGGATTCTCACCGGCTGGTTCACCCCGACGGAGGCCGGGGTGGTCGCGGTGGCGTGGATCCTCATCGTGGTGATTCCCACGTACAACCCGCGGCACTATCGCCAGCTGCCGTACGACTTCTGCCTTGCGGGGCTCATCTTCTC
>DATBEA010000312.1:0-2723 GCA_036276215.1 Usitatibacter sp. | reverse complement strand
CTCCTTCTGCCAGGCATCGCCCTTCCACTTGATGCCGTCCTCGGCGAATTCGTAGCCGCCCGTGGCGATCTTCCAGCGGATGTCCACGTCCTTCGAGCCCGTTTCGACGCCGAGCACGCCGTAGTCCACGATGATCCCGTTGGCGCTGCACTCGGTGACGGTGATCGAGACGTCGCACTTGCCGCTCTTGCCGCACTTCTTGTCGTAATGGCGCATCGAGGCGGGCTTGGCGGCGGATTGGGCGACCTGGGTGGGCTCGGCGGGCGGTGCGGGTGTGGGCCCCGGCGCCTGGACGACGGGCGCGACAGGCTTGGGCGCGGCGGCCGGGGCTTGCTTCTCGCAGCCCGCCAGGGCGGTGCCCATGGCGAGCGCGATGACGAGTGCGCGATGGTTCATTTTCTGGCTCCCTTCGTTATTGGTTCGATGGATCGGGCCAATGTTAATCCGGCGCGACCGCCGAGGCGCCTAAATTTTTCCTAAATCTCCCGAGCCCGAATGCCGACAGGTCGAGGCGGCTGGCGCCTTCCTGGACGAGCTGCGCGAGGGCCTCTCCCACCGCCGCCGAGTGCTTGAACCCGTGGCCCGAGCAGGGCGAGGCGATGAGGGCCGCGGGAATCGCGGGGTGGCGGCCGATGGCGAAATGGAAATCGGGTGTCGCCGTGTAGAGGCAGGCCGTGGCCTTCACGCAGCGCGGCCCCAGCTCCGGGAAGCACGGGGCGACCAGCTCCTCGTGCATGCGGCGGATCTCGTCCTCGCCCACCTCGCGCACGACCGCGTGGGGTGAAGTCGTTTCCGAATACTGCTCGGTCGCGATCTTCACGCCGCCATGGGGGCCGTCGACTGCCGGGAAGCCGTAGATCACATGGCTCGCGTCCTGCAGCTCCCAGATCCACACGGGGAATCCGGGCGGCGTGAAGCGCGTGACGGGCGGGCGCGCCTCGAACCAGAAGAGCACCTGGCGCGTGACGGTGAAATGGGGTGCAAGGCCCGGCGGAAGGAATTCGTGGATCCACGGGCCCGCGGCCACGATCGCCTGGGCGGCGCGATACTCGCCCTTATCGGTGCGCACGAGCACGCCGTCGCCCTTCGCCTCGAGGGCTATCACGCGCTCCTCGCGATGCAGCTTCGCGCCGTGGTCTTCGGCGAGGCGCAGCTGCGCGGCGACGCACGCTTCGGGACGCAGGTATCCGGCGCCGGGCTCGTAGTAGGCCAGCTCGTTGTCGCGCACCGCGAAGAGCGGGAAGCGGCGGCGGATCTCCTTCGCCTCGAGGACCTCGTGCGTGATGTCGTAGCGCCGCGCCGCCTCGATCGTGTTCTCGAAGAAGTTGGCGACGTGGGTCGTCGCACGCCGCTTCTCGCTCGAGACGATGAGGCCGCCCGTCACGACGAGGAGGTCCTCGCCCGTCTGCGACTCGATCTCGCGCCAGATCTGGTTCGCGCGCAGCACGAGCGGCGTGTAGTGCGCGCCCTCGCCGATCGCCAGCCGCGTGATCCGCGTATCCCCGTGCGACGAACCCATCGCGTGCGGCGGCGAAAACCGGTCGATACCCAGCACCCGCGTGCCGCGCTTCGCGAGCTGGTACGCCGCCGCCGCGCCCACGGCGCCCAATCCCACCACGACGACGTCGTAGTCAGCCATAAAGGGGGTCAGACCCCTTTTTCTGCCAGGCGGAAAAAGGGGTCTGACCCCTTAATCGGCTTTGGCGCCGGAGGCCTTGGCGATGGCGGACCATTTGGCGATCTCGGATTTGATCCACGCGGCGAAATGGGAGCGAGAGTCGCCCGCCGGGGTGAAAGCGAGCTGCTCGAGGCGGACCTTCACCGGGGGAGAGGCGAGCATCTTCGCGACCTCGGCGTTCAGCTTGTCGAGGATCGCGGCGGGCGTCCTGGCGGGCGCGCAGAGGCCGATCCAGCCCACGCTCTCGAAGCCGGGGTAGCCCTGCTCGGCGATGGTGGGGACGTCGGGCATGAAGGGCGAGCGCTTCGGGATCGCCACGCCGAGCGCGCGAAGCTTCCCCGCCTTCACGTAGTTGAGCACCCCGGGCACCGTATCGGACATCACGGGAAAGGCTCCGCCCATGATCTGCGTCTGCGCCTCGGCCCCGCCCTTGAAGGGAATGTGGTTCAGCTTGATTCCCGCGGCCGACTGGAACGCTTCCATCGTGAGATGGCTCGTCGACCCGGTTCCCAGCGAGCCGTACGCGATCTCACCGGGCTTGGCCTTCGCGGCGGCGACGAACTCGGCCAGCGTCTTGTACGGAAACTGCGTGCCCACCACGATCACCTGCGGCGTGAGCCCGATGTTGGAAATCGGCTCGAAATCCTTGATGGGATCGTAGGGCAGGTGCGAATAGATGCCCGGGTTGATCCCGAACGGCCCGCTCGGGCACGCGGTGAGCGTATAGCCGTCGGGCGCCGCGTCCTTGGCGGCCTGCGTCCCGATGATCCCGCCGGCGCCCGCGCGGTTCTCCACGACGAAGGTCTGCCCCATCGACTTGGTGAACTCGTCCGCGGTGAGGCGGGCGAGGATGTCGGTGGCCGATCCCGGCGTGAAAGCGACGATGATCCTGACCGGCCGGGTGGGGTACTGCGCGGCGGCCGCACCGCAGACGAGGAGCGCGGCGGCCGCGAGAAGCGTGCTGCGAATCGGGGACATGGGGGCTACCTCCAGCCCCCGATTCTGCCTCAGATGACGTGCATCAGCAGGAGCACGATCACGATGA
>DATBEA010000311.1:0-3747 GCA_036276215.1 Usitatibacter sp. | reverse complement strand
GGATCTGCGCCTGCACCGAGACGTCAAGCGCGCTGGTGGGCTCGTCGCAGACGAGGAACTCGGGCTGCGAGGAAAGCGCGCGGGCGATGGAGATGCGCTGGCGCTGGCCTCCCGAGAATTCGTGCGGGTACTTGTCGCCGTCCAGCGGCGAGAGGCCCACGTCGGTGAGAAGCTCGCCCACGCGCTTCTCGAGCTCGCCTCGTCCCGAAGCCAGGCGGTGGGAGAGGATCGGCTCGGCCACGATGCGCTGCACGCGCCAGCGAGGGTTAAGGCTCGCGTACGGATCCTGGAAGATCATCTGGAAGCGCCGGCGCATCGTGAGCATCTCGGCGCCGTGCAGCTTCGCCAGGTCCACGCCGTCGAAGACGATGGAGCCCGTGGAAGGCGCGTAGAGGCCGCAGATGAGGCGGGCCACCGTGGATTTCCCGCAGCCCGACTCTCCCACCAGCGAAAGCGTCTCGCCGCGGTTGATCGTGAAGGAGACGCCATCGACTGCCCGCAGGATCTGCCGCGGCGCGTGCTCGATCACCCGGTTCAGCCAGGGACGCGAGACGTCGAAGTCCTTCGAGAGGTTCGTGACCTCGAGGAGCGGCTTGGCGCCCGCCAGGGCCTCAGGCATGCACCGCCCCGTCGCTCCAGTCGGCCTTCGCGCCGGGTGCGGCCACTTCCGGGGCGTGCAGCCAGCAAGCGGCGTAGGACTGGTCGGCCTTCATGAGGTCGGGGCGCTCGACCTTGCATCGGTCGAAGACGCGAGGGCAGCGCGGATTGAAGGGGCAGCCGGCGGGGATCGCGTTCAGGCGCGGCATCGACCCTTCGATCTGGGCGAGCCGCTCGACTTCGCTTCCCATCGCGGGAATCGAGGCCATGAGGCCGGAGGTGTACGGGTGCTGCGGGTTGTGGATCACTTCCTGCACGGGGCCGATCTCGACGATCCGGCCGGCGTACATCACGGCCACGCGATCGGCCGTCTCGGCGATGACGCCCATGTCGTGCGTGACGAGCATCACGGCCGTGCCGTTGTCGCGGCACAGGCGCTTGATGAGCTGGATGATCTGCGCCTGGATCGAGACGTCCAGCGCGGTCGTGGGCTCGTCGGCGATCACGAGCTTGGGATTGGCGCAGAGAGCCAGCGCGATCACCACCCGCTGGCGCATGCCGCCGGAGAATTGGTGCGGGTAGTGGTCGATGCGCCGCTCGGGCGCGGGAATGCCGACCTCGCCCAGCAGCTCGATGGCGCGCTTGCGAGCGCCCTCGGCATCCAGCGGCAGGTGCGTGCGGATGGTTTCCACGAGCTGCGCGCCCACGGTGTAGAGCGGGTTCAGGGAGGTGAGCGGATCCTGGAAGATGGCGCCGATCTCGCGCCCCCGGATCTTGCGCATGGCCTCGGGCGGGAGGTTGTCGATGCGACGTCCTTCGAGGAGGATCTCGCCCCCGGCGATGCGCCCCGGGGGCTCGAGGAGCCCGATGATCGCGGTGCCCGTGATGGACTTCCCCGCGCCGGACTCCCCGACCACGCCCAGGACCTCGCCGGGGGCGATCTCGAAGCTCACGTCGTCGATGGCGACCAGCGTCCCGCGCCGGCCATTGAACTCGACGCGAAGGTGCTTTACCTCGAGGAGCTTCGCGGTCACTGGGCTCCGGCGACGTGGAACTTCGCTTCGCAGTCGCGCAACCGCTCCGTGCTGCGCACGAAGGGCTCCCAATCCTGGAGCGTGCGCGACTTCAGGCGCGCGTTCACGTAGTAGAGCATGCAGGGCTTGGTCTCGAGGTCGAAGGTCACCTGCGTGGGCGGGAAGCCCTTGCGCCCGGCCACATCCACGGTGACCTTGTGCATTCCGGGAGCGATCGCGCCCTTGTTGTGCAACGTGACGTCGTCGACGCGATTCACGGTGACCGGAACCACGTTCGGATCCGCCGAAGGCCGGCGATCTGTCTGTATCTGCGAATACGGCTGGTCGAAAGGGCTCGCAAGGGCGGCGGTTACGGCGAAGAGCGGAATCAACAGGAATCGTTTCATGGCATGTCTTTCCTTGGTTGGGTTCCCGTCTACACGGGAATGACGTTAGCGCAACTTCGGGTTCAAAGCGTCGCGCAGCCAATCCCCAAGAACGTTGATGGACAGCACCAGGATGACCAGTGCCAGGCCCGGGAACACCGTGATCCACCACTCGCCGGAAAAAAGGAAGTCGTTTCCGACCCGGATCAGGGTGCCGAGCGACGGCTGCGTCGGCGGCACGCCCACGCCCAGGAAGGAAAGCGCCGACTCGGTGATGATGGCCGCGCCGATCTGCAGCGTGGCGATCACCAGCACCGGTCCCAGGACATTGGGCAGCACATGGGAGAACATGATGGCGAGGGGATGCCTTCCAATCACCCGTGCCGCCTGGACGTATTCCTTGTTGCGCTCCACGAGCGTGGAACCGCGCACCGTGCGGGCGTAGCTCACCCAGCCCGAGGCGGCGATGGCCACCACCAGCACGTAGACCGCGAGCTGGTCGTGCGACCCCTTCGGCAGCACCACGCGGGCCACGCCGTCGATGAGCAGCGCGATGAGGATCGCGGGGAAGGAGAGCTGGACGTCGGCCACGCGCATGATGAACGCGTCGATCTTGCCCCCGGCATACCCGCTCAGCAGTCCCATCGAGACCCCGAAGACCGTCGCGAGGCACGTGGCGAGGAGCCCGATCACGAGCGACATGCGCGAGCCGAAGATGATCGCCGAAAGCACGTCGCGCCCCTGGTCGTCGGTGCCGAGGAGGTAGGTGGGATTGCCCTTGGCCTCGAAGGCGGGCGGCGTGAAGGCGTCGAGGAGGTTCAGCGTCTTGAGGTCGAACGGGTTGTGCGGCGCGACCCACGGCGCGAACGTGGCGGCGATGATTCCCACCAGGATCGTGAGACACGCGATCACGGTGATCGGCGAATGCCGGAAGCTGTAGAAGAGGTCGCTGTCGAGGAAACGGCGAGCCGCGTCCATCAGTGCGCTCCCGCCGCGCCGCCCGGGCGCTCGACGCGAAGCCGCGGATCGACGAAGTAGTACAGCATGTCCACCACGAGGTTGATCACCACGATGATGAGCGCGATGAGCATCAGGTACGCCGCCATCACCGGCACGTCGGCGAACTGCACCGCCTGGATGAAGAGTAGCCCCATCCCCGGCCACTGGAACACCTGCTCGGTGATGATGGCGAAGGCGACGATCGCGCCCAGCTGGAGGCCCGTGATGGTGATCACGGGCACGAGCGTGTTCTTGAGCGCGTGCCCGAAGTTCACCGCGCGGTCGGTGAGTCCCCGCGCCCGGGCGAACTTGATGTAGTCGGTGCGCAGGACCTCGAGCATCTCGGCTCGCACGAGCCGCATGATGAGGGTCACCGGGAAGAAGCCCAGCGTGATCGAGGGCAGGATCAACGCCTTCAGGCCGGACTTGGTCGCGAACCCCGTGCTCCACGCGCCGATCTGCACCGTGTCCCCACGCCCGAAGGACGGCAGCCACCCCAGCCATACCGCGAAGATGAGGATGAGGAAGATCCCGATGAGGAAGTTGGGGAGCGACACCCCGATGAGCGAGGTCGTGAGCACCGCGCGCGCGCTCCACGAGCCGCGCTTCAACGCCGTGTACACGCCCATGGGAATGCCCACGAGGAGGCCGAAGAGCGCGGCGCAACCCGCGAGCTCGAGCGTGGCGGGAAGGCGCTCGACGAGCAGGTCCGAAACGGGCCGGCCCAGGCGAAGCGAGATGCCGAAGTTTCC
>DATBEA010000310.1:0-7705 GCA_036276215.1 Usitatibacter sp. | reverse complement strand
TGTCCGAGTTGCAGCGCGAGGCGAAGGCGGCGCCGGCGCCTTTCGAGGCGCTCACCCTGGCGCTCGAGCCCGGGGACCGAGCCGTGCTGCATCGGCGCATCGAGGAGCGCTTCGCCGCGATGCTCGCGGCGGGCCTGGTGGACGAGCTCGAAGGCTTGCGAAAACGCCACGCGCTGAGCGCCGACATGCCGTCGATGCGCGCCGTGGGCTACCGCCAGGCGTGGGATGTGCTCGAAGGCGTTCAGCCCGAAGCGACGCTGCACGCGCGAGGCACCGCGGCCACGCGCCAGCTCGCCAAGCGCCAGCTTACGTGGCAGCGCGCGATGTCCGGCGTCGAGCGCCTGGACTGCCTCGAGCCCGGCCTCGCCGCGGCGGCCGCGGCAAGGGTCGAGCCGTTCCTCGCGGGCTACTCGTCGCCGTGAAACTTGAAGCTCACCTTGAGCTTGGCGCGAAAGAGGATCTTGCCGTCGTCGATCTTCATGTCGAGCATCTCGACCTCGGCCACGCGCAGGTCGCGTATCGTCCGCGACGCGGTCTTCACGGCGTTGGCGCCGGCATCGGCCCACGACGTGTGGCTCGTGCCCACGATCTCGATCAGCTTGTAGACGGCGTTGCCGCCCTTGCCCTTCTTGGCCATTGCTTCTTCTCCTCGCAGGGGGGAACCGGTTCCAGGCGAATGCTTGGCAAACACAGTCTAGCGCGGATGCGGCTCGCGCACCGTGGCCGAGGCGCCGCCCTCGGCGAACGTGATCTCCAGCGCGTCTCCCGGCGCAAGGCCCGCGGAAGCGGTGCGCGCATGGCCCGAGGCGTCGCGCACGATGCTGTAGCCGCGCTGCAGGACCTGGGTGGGATCGAGATGCGAGAGCGCCTCGCGCAGCGCCGCCACGCGCCTCGCGCGCTCGCGAAGGTCGCGGCGCACCGCCGCCGAAAAAGCCTCGCGCCGGCCCGAATTCGCCGCGCGTAGCGCCGCCACGTCGGGCAGGGCGCGCGTCATGCGTTTCGCGAGAAGCGCGAGGCCCGCGCGGCTGCGCTCGAGGCGCTCGCGCGGCGTGAGCAGGCGCCGCGCGGCATGGTCCAGGCGCTGTCCCGAGGCTTCCAGCACGCGGCGCAGGTCGCGGCGAAGGCGCCGGCCGATGAGCTGCACCGCCTGCACGAGTGTCTCGCGGTCGGGGCCCGCGGCCATGGCCGCCGCGGTGGGAGTGGGCGCTCGCAGGTCGGCCGCGAAATCGGCGATGCTGAAATCGGTCTCGTGCCCCACGCCGCTCACCACCGGGATCGCCGAGGCCACGATCGCGCGCGCCACAACCTCCTCGTTGAAGGCCCACAGGTCCTCGAGGCTGCCCCCTCCGCGGCACACGATCAGCACGTCCACCTCGGCACGCGCGTTCGCCGCGCGGATCGCCCGTGCCACCTGGCCCGCGGCAAGCTCGCCTTGCACCTGGGCGGGATAGAGGATGACCGGAACCATGGGGGAACGCCGTGCGAGCGTCGTGAGCACGTCGCGCAGCGCCGCGGCCGCCGGCGAGGTCACGATCCCGATGGCGCGGGGAAACAGGGGGAGCGGGCGCTTACGCGCGGCGTCGAAGAGACCTTCGTCCTCCAGCCGGGCCTTGAGCTTGGCGAAGGCTTCATAGAGCGCGCCCAGGCCCGCCTTGCGGACCTCGTCCACGGCGAGCTGGTAGCTTCCTCGCGCCTCGTAGAGCGTCGGGCGGGCGCGCACCTCCACCTGCTGGCCGTTCTCGGGACGAAAGTCGAGAAACTGCGCCCGCGACCGGAACATCGCGCAGTCAACCGAGGCGTCCCGGTCCTTCAAGCAGAAGTACCAGTGGCCGGAAGGGGCCTTCTTCACGTTCGAGAGCTCGCCCGCCACCCAGACCGTCTCGAACTGGTTTTCGAGGGCCGCGCGCACCCTGCGATTCAGCTCGGTGACGGTGAGGAGGTTTGTAGGAAGCGAGGCCATCCGGGCGTAGGAAGAGAGGAGATCGTAGCGTAGGAGAAGCGGACGAGGGGCGTAGGACGCCGGCGCGGGGCCGGAAGGCTATCCACCGGGGCGAAGCGTGCGGTCGCGCGCCTCGTCTTCACTCTGAAACGATTTCCTTGACAGAGGGAGAAAAGCCGTAAGTCCTTGACGCCCCAGCTAAAACACGCTTCGCTCAAAATTTGAGCGGTCGAAAAAAAGTCCTTTGTGTTACGCCACTTGCGACCGGTGCCGGAAAGCACTCCACAGGGTTATCCACAGGCTCTGTGGATGATTCGCCACAGCAATGATGCGATCTCCGGACACTTCTCCTGCTCCTACACGGGCCTTGCTACGGGGCACATTCCGGCGCCAGCCCTTTGCAAGGCTGGCGATTCTAGACCCTTCGCGCGCGAATCCTTCGCCCTTGTGTCGGACAGGGGCACGGTGCACAAGGTCTTGTGGAATCATGGTCGGCGGGCTAAAGTCGCCACGGCTTTCCAGCAAGGAGCAATTCGCACGTGTTGTCGATCATCGAAGCGGCCGGATGGCCGATCTGGCTCATCGTCATTACCTCGGTCGTCGCGCTCGCCATCATCGGTGAGCGTTTCTGGTCGTTGCGCACCTCGCTCGTCGCCCCGCGCGACGTCCTTCCGCTCACGATCCGCGAGTACCAGGCCAAGGGCGTGACCCAGGACCTCGTGAACCGGTTGCAGCGCGGCCCGCTCATCGGGCGCATTTTCGCCGCGGCGCTGGTGAACGAGCGGGCGCCGCGCGAGGTGATCAAGGACGCGGTCGAGGACGCGGGACGCGCCGTGGGCCTGGAGCTCGAGCGCTTCCTCAACACGCTGGGCACCATCGCGACCATCTCCACGCTGCTGGGCCTCTTCGGCACCATCGTGGGCATGATCGAGATCTTCGGCTCGCAAAACCCGATGTCCGGCGGCAACCCCGCGCAGCTGGCGCACGGCATCTCCGTCGCGCTCTACAACACCCTCTTCGGCATCGGCGTGGCGATCCCGTCCGTGGTCTTCTACCGGCACTTCCGCAACAAGGTCGACACCATGGTGATCGACATGGAGAGCCAGGCGATCAAGCTGGTCGAGATCATCCATGGAGAGCGCAGGGCATGAACTTCGGCCGCAGGCGGGCGCGCGAAGATCCGGACATCAACCTCATCCCGCTGATCGACATCCTGATCGTCATCCTGATCTTCCTGTTCCTCACCACCACGTACAGCCGCTTCGCCGAGCTCCAGATCAACCTCCCCGAGGCGGCGGCGGAAAAATCCAGCGACAAGCCCGCCGTGCTCAACGTCGCCGTGGACGCGAGCGGCAAGTACGCCATCAACGGGCTCGCCACGCCGTTCGGCAGCACGCAGAGCTTCGCCAACGCGCTCAAGGAAGCGGCCAAGGGGTCGAGGGAGCCGGTCATCGCGATCAGCGCCGACGCGGCGACGACCCACCAGTCCGTGATCAACGTGATGGAGAGCGCGCGCATCGCCGGCTACACGCACATTTCCTTCACGACCCAGGCGCGGCACTAGGGCCGCCACGCCGGCCCATGGGCGCGTGGCTCGAGCGGGAGTGGCAGCGGCTCGGGGGCCTGGCACTCATCTTCCTTCCGCTCGCCGCGCTCTACGCGCTGGCGGTCCTGGTTCGCCGCTTCGCCTACCGCACGCGCCTGCTGCCCGCCTGGCGCGCGCGCGTGCCCGTGATCGTGGTGGGTAACATCACGGCGGGCGGCACGGGAAAGACGCCGCTCACGCTCGCGATCCTGGAAGCGCTCGAGCGCCACGGGTTCTCCCCCGGCGTGGTCTCGCGCGGCTACGGGCGTGTCCCGCGCGGCGTGAACGATCCGCTGGGCGTGGTGCGCGTGTATCCCGACGTGGCCACGCCCGAGCATTTCGGCGACGAGCCGGTGCTCATCGCGCGGCGCTCCCGCGTGCCCGTCTACGTCTCGCCCGATCGCCCCGCGGCCGCTCGCGCGCTGCTGGAATCCCATCCGGAGGTCGACGTGCTGGTGAGCGACGACGGCTTGCAGCACTACGCGCTCGCGCGCGACATCGAGATCGCGGTCGTGGACGGCGAGCGGCGCTTCGGCAACGGCCTCCTGCTGCCGGCCGGCCCGTTGCGCGAGCCCGTGTCGCGCCTGGCCTCGGTCGACGCGGTGGTGGTGGCCGGAGAGGCCGCGGGCACGGTTCCCGGCTCGCCGCAGTTCACGATGCGCCTGGGTCACGACCGGTTCGTGGGCCTGGGCGGGCGGCAGGAGGCGAGCGTCGAGGAATTCGCGCTCGCCGCGCGCGGGCGCAAGGTCGTGGCGATCGCCGGCATCGCCTATCCGGAGCGCTTCTTCGAGCACCTCGCCGACCTGGGCATCGCCGCGCGCACCGTCGCATTCCCGGACCCCCACGCGTTCCAGCCCGCGGAGCTGCGCCTGCCGGGGGCCGAGCTGGTCGTCATGACGGAAAAGGATGCCGTAAAATGCGCCGCTTACGCCGACTCGCGCATGTGGTTCCTGCGCGTGGACGCGATCGTCGCGCGCGGGCTCGAGGAGCTCCTCGTGGCCCGACTCCAGACCCTTGCCAGGAGCCCCGATGGACCCCAAGCTGCTTGAAATCCTGGTCTGCCCGCTGTGCAAGGGGCCGCTGCTGTGGCGAAAGGACGCGCACGAGCTCGTGTGCAAGGCCGACCGCCTCGCCTTCCCCGTGAAGGACGACATCCCGGTGATGCTCGAGGAGGAAGCGCGGGAGCTGCCCGCGGACGAGGAAGCCTAGGCCGCCCATGGAGCAGCTCGCCTTCAAGGTGATCATTCCGGCCCGCATGCGCTCCACGCGCCTTCCCGGGAAGATGCTCGCGGACATCGGGGGCAAGCCGCTCGTCGCATGGGTGGCCGAGCGGGCCCGCGAATCGGGCGCCGACCAGGTCGTCGTCGCGACCGACCACCAGGACATCGCCGACGCCGTGGCCGCGCGGGGCATTCGCGTGTGCACCACCTCGGCCGCGCACGAGTCCGGCACGGACCGCATCGCCGAAGCGGCGCAGCTCCTGGGACTCGGCCCGCACGAGATCGTCGTGAACGTGCAGGGCGACGAGCCCCTCATCGACCCGCAGTTGATCCGCAAGGTGGCGAGCGAGGCGGCGCTGCGGCCCAACGCCGCCATCGCGACCGCCGCGCATCCGATCGAATCGGCCGCCGCGTTCTTCGATCCCAACGTGGTGAAGGTCGTCGTGGACACGGACGGCTACGCGCAGTACTTCTCGCGCGCGCCCATTCCCTACGCGCGTGACGCCTTCGCGCGCTCCCGCGAGGCGCTGCCCGAGGGCCTCCCCGCCTACCGCCATATCGGCATCTACGCCTACCGTGTCTCGTTCCTGCGGGAATATTCGGGCCTCTCGACCACGGCAGCCGAGCGCTTCGAGGCGCTCGAGCAGTTGCGCGCGCTGGGCCACGGGCATCGCATCGCCGTGGCGTTCTGGAACGGGACGCTCGAAGCCGGCGTGGACACCGCGGAGGATCTCGAAAGGGTGCGCGGCAAGCTCGGCCACGTATAATCCCCGGCTGGCCAGAATCGACCCTCGGAGCGCGCGATGCGCCTCATCCTGCTGGGCGGCCCGGGAGCCGGAAAGGGTACCCAGGCCGCATTCATCACCAAGAAATACGCGATCCCGCAAATCTCCACGGGCGACATGCTTCGCGCCGCGGTGAAGGCGGGCACGCCGCTGGGACTCGCCGCGAAGCAGGTCATGGACCGCGGCGACCTGGTCTCCGACGAGATCATCATCGGCCTCGTGAAGGAGCGCATCACCGCGCCCGACGCGAAGGCGGGATTCCTCTTCGACGGCTTCCCGCGCACGATCCCCCAGGCCGAGGCGATGAGGAGCTCGGGCGTGGGGCTGGACCACGTGGTCGAGATCCACGTCCCCGACGAGGTGATCATCGACCGCATGTCGGGCCGGCGCGTGCACGTGGCTTCGGGGCGGACCTATCACGTGAAGTACAACCCGCCCAAGGTCGCGATGAAGGACGACGTGACCGGCGAGGACCTGGTGCAGAGGAAGGACGACCTGGAGGAAACGGTGAGGAACCGCCTCGAGGTCTACCACCGCCAGACCGAGCCCCTCGTGGGCTACTACGCGAAGTGGCAGCGCACGGGCGATGCGAACGCGCCGCGCTACGCGCGCGTCGATGGCGTCGGCAGCGTCGACGAGGTGCGCGAGCGCATCTTCGCCGTCCTCGACAAGGCGACGGTGTAGCGATGGCGAGGAACGCCTTCTACGCGCAATCGGGCGGCGTCACCGCCGTGATCAACGCGAGCGCCGCGGGCGTGATCGAGACCGCGCGCAAGCACAGGAAGCACATCGGCAAGGTCTACGCGGGCAGGAACGGCATCCTCGGCGCGCTGAACGAGGAGCTCATCGACACCAGCCGCGAGTCGCCCGCCGCGATCCGCGCGCTTCGCGATACCCCGGGCGGCGCCTTCGGCAGCGCGCGCTACAAGCTGAAGGGCGTGGAGAAAGGCGGCCACGAGTACGAGCGCCTGATCCAGGTGTTCAGGGCGCACGACATCGGCTACTTCTTCTACAACGGCGGCAACGATTCGGCCGACACGTGCCTCAAGGTCTCGCAGATCAGCGCCACCCTGGGCTATCCCATCACCGCGGTCCACGTGCCCAAGACCGTGGACAACGACCTGCCCATCACCGACACGTGCCCCGGGTTCGGCTCCGTCGCGAAGTACGTCGCGACCTCGATGATGGAAGCGGTACTCGACGTGGAGTCCATGGCGAAGACGTCCACCAAGGTCTTCATCCTCGAGGTGATGGGCCGGCATGCGGGATGGATCACCGCCGCCACGGGGCTTGCGCAGGCGAAGCCCGGCCAGGGGCCGCACATCCTGCTCTTCCCCGAGGTGCCGTGGAACGAGGAAGCCTTCCTCGCGCGGGTCGAGGAGAGCGTGAAGCGATACGGCTATTGCGCGGTCGGGGCTTCCGAGGGCATCCAGGACAAGGACGGGAAGTTCCTCTCCGAGTCGGGCCTCAAGGACGCCTTCGGCCACTCCCAGCTGGGCGGTGTCGCGCCCATGCTCGCCAACCTCGTGCAGTCCAGGCTCAAGCTGAAGCAGCACTGGGCCGTGGCCGACTATCTCCAGAGGGCGGCGCGCCACATCGCTTCCAGGACCGACCTGGAGCAGTCGTATGCGGTGGGCAAGGCCGCGGTCGAGCTCGCCGTGAGGGGCATGAACAGCGTGATGCCCACGATCGTGCGCACCTCGAGCCGCCCTTACCGCTGGAAGATCGGCGTGGCGAAGCTCTCCGACGTGGCGAACGTCGAGAAGAAGATGCCGCGCGACTTCATCACAGCCGACGGCTTCCACATCACGGCCAAGTGCCGCAATTACCTCACGCCGCTCGTCTCGGGCGAGGCTTACCCGCCCTTCGAGAACGGGCTACCGAAATACGTGCGGCTGAAGAACGCGGCCGTGCGCAAGAAGACCGGCGACTACACGCCGTAGCAGCAAAAACCGCACTCACAAAAACACTGGGAGAAGCACAGATGTTGAACAACGCGGTCATGCTGGCGCTCGTGTGCGGATTCGTCGCACTCGTGTACGGCATGTTCACCGCGGCGTGGATCCTCAAGCAGCCGGACGGCAACGACCGGATGCGCGAGATCGCGGCGGCCATCCAGACCGGGGCCAAGGCCTACCTCAATCGCCAGTACGCCACCATCGCCGTCGTGGGCGCG
>DATBEA010000309.1:0-5637 GCA_036276215.1 Usitatibacter sp. | reverse complement strand
CGATCGCGCCCGCACCCACTGAATCTTCGACATACCCCGCCATGAAGTGGTTGCACCCGCCGAAGCCTTCGAGGTGGCCCTCGCCGAAGACCACGTAGGGCGCCTCGCCGGGCAGCGGCGCGGCCAGGATGAACTGCCAGCGCGTGCCCGTGAAGGGCTTGGGCGGCGGCTCCTTGGCGCTGGGGTTGGCGCAACCCGCGAGGAGCACTGCGGCGGCGAGGGCAAGAGGGCGTATGTTCATCGAAAGCTCCGGTTCTTACGAAAAGTTGAACAGCACCGCCAGCACGTCCTGGATGGTCCCGGCCGTGCGAGGCTCGTTGGGAATGGCGAGCAGCGACTCGACCGCCGCGCGCCGGTCGATGGGCTGGCGCCTCGCCTGCTCGGCCGCGGTGAGCTGCGCCACGGAACCCTGCAGCGCGTCCGCATCTAGGATCGCGATGGGCGCGCGGCAATAGGGGCACGCCGCGTCGTTGCCGATGTCGATGGGCGCTCCGCAGCTCGTGCAGCGCACCCGGGTCACGACGGCTCGCAGGCGGGACACCTCGGCGGGGCTCAACGCGCGCACGAAGTTCTTCTCCAGGAGGAACTGCGCGAAGGTCGTGAGGCGCCCATGGCCTTCGGGGCAACGGTAGTAGGTGATGTGGTTGGTGCGCTCGATGTCGTGCGTGAGGCCCAGCCCATGGTGGCATACCGGGCACGCGCACGACTGGGAGAGCGGCCGCGGCGGCTGCGACTGCGCGCGATGGATGAGGTCGAAGAGCTCGAGCACCGCGCCCGGCGTGAGCTGCGAGCTCTCGTAGGCGTCGAACCAGATCGACTGGCAGCCCATGCAGAGGTCGAGCGCCACGGGACCCGGGCCCCGGCCCGCGAAGTTGCGGCGCTGCATCGGCTGGCGGCAATTGGGGCAGCCGCGCTCGATGCTCCCCACGGATTCAACCTTGAACCACGAAGGACGCGAAGAACGGCGGAAGGGCCCTCACGGCGATTCGGCGACCGCCTTCAGGTTGGCGAGGCCCGCCTCGAAATCGGGGCCGACCAGGCGATCCATCATCGCGGCGAGATAGTGCTTCACCGGGTTGCCGCCCACGTCGCCCGAGCTGGTCCACGTGACGCGCGTGGCGGACGCCTGCGGCTCGAGGCGCAGCGCGCCATTCGACTTCATGTTGTAGTCGGCGAAGGACAGGACGTATTCGACGGCGCGGTCGGGCTCCACGTGCGTGAGCTCGATGTTGCCGGTGCCCTCCGTCTTGCTGACCCACTCCCAGCGCGCGCCCATGCCGAAGGGCGGGCCCTTGTAGGTGATCTTCATCGCGGGATCGCGACGGTTCCACTCGCTCCAGCGCGCCCACTGGCGCGGCTCGACCACGAGGTCGTAGACCTTCTTCGGGGACGCGTTGATGACGATGCTGCGGGAGACGAGGAACGCCGAGGGGAGGAAGAAGCCGACGGCCACCAGCGCGAGCGCGAGGGCGCCCACCACGGCGAGGGTCCACTGGACGATCTTCATCTTCTCTCCTCCGGGGCGGTAGCTTAGCGCACTCCCGTAAAATCCGTGCATGTGCTCGCGCTACTTCCTCGACGCCGATGGCAACGTGATCGCCTACACGTTCGCGGTGCACGAGAACACCCTCGTGAGGCGCCGCTACAACATCGCCCCTACGCAGGACGCGCCCGTGGTTCGCGTGGGCGCGGGCGGCGGGCGCGAGATGCCGCTCCTGCGCTGGGGCCTGGTGCCTCCGTGGGCGCGCGAGCTCTCCGCGGGGACGAAGATGATCAACGCAAGGAGCGAGGGAGTGGAATCGAAGCCCGCGTTTCGCGCGGCGCTTCGCGAGCGCCGGTGCCTCGTGCCGGCCAGCGGATTCTACGAATGGAAAGGCGCGCCCGGGCGCAAGCAGCCTTACGCGATCACGCTCGCCGAGCGGCCGCTCTTCGCCTTCGCCGGCCTCTGGGAATCATGGCAGCCGCGCGGCGGCGAGCCGGTCCAGACCTTCACGATCCTGACGACCGAGGCGAACCAAGCGGTGGCGAGCGTCCACGACCGCATGCCGATGATCCTCCGGCGCGAGGACGAGGAAGCATGGCTCACCGGCAGCGCCGAGGAGGCCCTCGCGATCCTGAAGCCCCACGCGGGCGAGATGCGCCTTCGTGCCGTGAACCGCAGGATGGGAAGCACGAGCCTCGAGGGTCCCGAGTGCCTGGACGACGCGGGGCCGGGATGGGGCGAGCAGCAGGAGCTGCTCTAGGGACGGGACGCGAAAGGCTACGCCGCTTCCGCTTCGCGTTCCATGGCGAGCGCAATGACGCCGCGGCGGTGGCGCGACAGATGGCTCAAGACCAGCCGATAGACGTCCGGGTCGAAATCGATCTCGACGCGGGCGTTGGCGAGCTCGTGCAGCTCCTCCTCGCTGCGCGCGGTGCCCAGGTGCGACCAGCGCTCGAACACATGCGCCTCCTCGAGCGTTCCGTCGGGGTGGCGCTCGCGAATCGCCACGCGGCCGGGAAAGGGCCACTCGGCGATGCGGCAAGGCGCGAGCACGGTCGCGAGCCTCAGGTTGTGCTGCTCGGGAGTCTCCTCGCCCAGGCACGCACCGCGACATTTGCGCACCTGCCGCGCGAAGCAGGGGCCGCCGCGCTTCTCCCATCCCAGCTGGCGCCAGCACAGGCCATGCTCGCCCGCGAGTTGCTCGAGCATCGCCTTCACGTGCTGGCGGGTTGCGAACGGGCCGTACAGGGTCTCGGCGCCGGCGGTGCGCGCATTCCAGTCGATGTCCTTCGCCTTCAGGATCTCGGGCGCGGAGCGCAGGTCGGGCAGGCGCACGAAGCAGGCGTTGAGCTTGCGGCGCAGGCGATGGTTGTGCAGCGGCAGGAGCTCCTTCACGAGGCGCGCCTCGCGCAGGAGCGCCCCCAGCTCGCCCGCCGTCTCCTCCACCTCGATGCGGCGGATCTCGCTCGAGATGCGCATGTCGTTCGCCGACTGGTAGTCGCCGGAGAAATGCGAGCGCACGCGCTCGCGCAGGTTCTTGCTCTTGCCGATGTAGATCGGAAGGTCGTTCACCCCGTAGAACCGGTACACGCCCGGGCCCTCGGGCAGGTTCTCGAGCGCGTCGGGGGCGAGCTGCGGAGGAAGGCTCGGGATCTTGAGCAGGCGCTTCACCGCCGCCTCGATCTCGGCCCCGTCGCGCTCCCGGTAGAGCATCTGCACGAAGCGCCAGATGGCGCGCGCGTCTCCAAGAGCCGAATGGCGCCCGGTGCGCGCGAAGGCCTCGGGGGGCTGTGCCGCGCCCGCGGCGAGGAACGCATCGTGCAATCCATGGCGTGCGACGAGCGCATCGAGCCCGTGGCCGATCGCCTCGGGATAGAGGCGGCGCGCGAGGCGCACGGTGCAGAGCACATCCGCGGTGAAGGCCATTCCGGCGCGGCGGAACTCGTGCTTGAGGAAGCCGTAGTCGAAGCGCGCGTTGTGGGCCACGAAGAGGTGGCCGTCAAGCCGCTCGAGGACCTCGCGGCGGACCTCGGCGAAGGTGGGCGCGCCGCGGACCATCTCGTTGGTGATGCCGGTGAGCATGCGGATCTCTTCCGGGATGCTGCATTCCGGGTTCACGAGCGTGGACCATTCGTCGAGGAACTCGCCGTCGGCCACCCGCACGATGCCGATCTCGGTGATGCGATCGCCGGTGGAAACGGTGCCCGTGGTCTCGAGGTCGACGAAGGCGATGGCCGGCGAAAACATCGCTCCGATTGTAGCGATAAAATGGCGGATGCCCCGCACCCGTGCCAAGTCCCCGCCGCGCCTTACCCGCGACGCCGAGCGCCTCATCGCGCTCGCCAACGGCCTGAACGCCTCCGGAAGCCTCACCGAGGACCGCTTCTGGGAAAGCGCCATGTCCACCCTGGTGGCGCGCCTCCTGGAAAACGGCAACGACGCGCCCATCGACGGCGCGCTCGACCACCTCTACCAGACCAACCTGGGCGCCTACGACACGCTGATCGAGCTGGTCGAGAACGAGAGCGAGTCGGTCGTCGCCATGCAGGCCGACCGGGCATGGCAGGCGCTGCTCGTCGCGGCCCCCATCGTCGCGTGGTCCAAGTACGCCATCCCCTCGGGCGGCATCGGGCGCGACGAAGCCGAAACCCTGCGCGTGCAGCTGCAGGCCCACGTGCTCGCCGACGGCGCGCGCGTGACCCTCGTGCCCTACCTCTATTCGATCGACCAGCTGCCGCGGCATTTCTCGGAGCTGCGCAAGCTTACCGCGCGCCTGGGCGATGCGGCGATCGCCGGCGAAGTCCCGCGCCTGGAGCTCACGCGCCTTCCCGAAACCGCGCACCTCCTCGCCGACACCCGTTTCCTCGTTGCGTGCGCGGCAGTGCCGCGCGGCCAGGCCCTGTTCCGCTGGCAGGAGGACGCCTCGGGACACGCGGGGCGCGCGGGAAGCCTCGAGCAATGGATCGGACAGGCGCGGCCCACGATTTCCAAGCTCCTCCCGGGATGCGTCTTCGAGTGCCTGCTGCCCGACGCGTATTACGTGAACTGCCGCGAGTCCGATCGCCGCGTTCGGCCTTTCGGCATCCGGGCCGCCGTGGCCTTCCTCGAGAACGCGCTCAAGTCCAAGGCCGCGGAGCTCCAGGCGGTCGTGGCCGGATTCGGCGAGGAGCGCGTGGACGAATACCGTATCGCGTTCTCCGGAAGCGACCCGTCCGAGGTCGCGCACGGCGTGGTCTGGCCGCTCTATGGGCGCGAGGACGAGACCGCGCGCCCCGGCCCGCTCGACGAGCTGCTCGCGCAGCTCGCCGAGTCCGGCGTGGCGCGCGTGAACAAGCTTTCCGGCACGTTCACGCCTGAGTACTGCGAGGACTGCGGCGCGCCGCTCTTCGCGAACGCCGAGGGCGAGATCGTGCACGCCGAGCTTCCCGAAGAGGCCGATACGCAGGCCGCGCACTTCCACTGACCCCGCCGGGAGCGACGCCCCATGGACGCGCTCTCCGAAGTCCTGCGCCTCGCGCGCTTCGAAGCCCACGTGACCCTCGACGCCACGGCCGCGGCGCCGTGGTGCGTGTCGGTCGCCGCGAGCGGCTCGATATCGCGCGCCCACCTCGTGGTCGATGGCGAATGCCAGGTGAAGCTCACGGGCGCGGAGCCGGTCACGCTCAAGGCGGGCGAGATCGCCTTCATCCCACGCGGCGAGGCGCACCTCGTCGGGAACCCGCTCACCGCCGATGCGAAGCCGCTCTCGGCGCTCGTGAAATCCCCGGTGGCGGGCGAGCAGGTCCCCGTGCGCATCGGCGGCGACGGCGCGGGGACGCGCTGGATCGCGATCTCCTCGTCTTGCGAGCGCCATCTCGCCGAGCCTCTCGTCGCGTCGCTCCCGCAGCTCATGAAGGTCGACGTCTCCAACACGCCGGTCCTGGAAGGCCTCGTCGCGGCCCTGGGCCTCACGCTCTCGGCGAGCGCCGCGCCCCCGGTGGGTGCGGCCGCTGAACGCTCGCGCCTCGCCGAGCTGGTGATGATCGAGGCGATAAGCCGCTACATCGACTGGCTCCCTCCGCGCGGCAAGGGCTGGCTCGCGGGATTGAACGATCGCTACGTGGGCCGCGCGCTGGCGCTCGTGCACGGCCGCCCCGAGGAGCCGTGGACGGTCG
>DATBEA010000308.1:0-2313 GCA_036276215.1 Usitatibacter sp. | reverse complement strand
CGGGCGAGAGCTTGTACTTGTCGAACTCGGCCTCCCAGTCGGCCTCGCCGAGCGGGGGGATCGCACCCGCGACGGGCTGCCACTCGACGATCGACAGGCCCGAGTGGGTGAGGCGCGTGACGCCGCCCACCACCACCATGGCGAAGACGAGCGCGCAGCAGGCGAACAGCCACGCGGGGACCGCGCGCGGCGTTGCGGGAGGGTTATCGCGAAGCATCCGAGGCCTGGCATTGTGCCAGACCCCGGGGCGGGATCAGGCCGCCTTGCGCTGCGCCGTGCCCGACTTCTCGAGCTGCTCCTCGGCCCATTTCCAGTTGAGCAGGCGATCGATCACCGCGTCCACGTGCTCGGGGCGGCGGTTCTCGTAGTCCACGTAATACGCGTGCTCCCAGACGTCGATGGTGAGGAGGGGCGTGGCACCCATCGTGAGGGGATTGTGCGCGTTCGAAGTCGAGATGATCTCGAGCTTGCCGTCTCGTGCGACAAGCCACGCCCAGCCGCTGCCGAATGTCTCTACCGCGGCCTGCGCGAGCTTCTTCTTGAAGCCCTCGTATCCGCCGAAGGGCTCGAGCTCCTTCGCGATGCGTCCCCGCGGCTCGCCGCCTGCGCCCGGGCGCAGGCAGTTCCAGTAGAACGTGTGGTTCCAGGTCTGGGCGGCGTTGTTGAAGATCTTCTGGGTCTCGGGGTTGCCCACCGTCCCGGCGATGATTTGCTCGAGAGACTGGTCTGCGTACGGCGTACCGGCCACCAGCTCGTTCAGCTTCTTCACGTATGCGAGGTGGTGCTTGCCATGGTGGAGCGAGATCGTTTTTGCGGAAATCGTGGGCGCGAGGGCGTTTTCTTCCCACGGAAGCGCAGGAAGCTGGAATGGACCGGACATGGAAGTTCCTTTCGGCGAACGAACAGTTGGCAATGGTGGGAGCCGCGGGTGCCCGGGAGGTTCCTCTGTAGGCGCAGTCCCACATGGCTATCAGCGCTTTTGTCATGGGGAATTCCTGTTTGCCGACAGATTGTCAGCGCGCGCGGCAACATCATTTTCGGTGCAACGGGTACTTTGTCGCGCCCGGGCAAAACTTCCACGCCTAAGGAGCCTAACGATGAGAATGAATACTCTTTACGCCGCCCTGTCCGGAGCCTTCCTGCTCGGTGCGGCGACGCTTGCGCCCGCGCAGACCAGCAACGCGCCGGCCGGCAGCACCACCGCGCATCCCGTCAAGAACGCCGAAGTCTCGGCGAGCTCGGACTACCGTGCGCAGAAGAAGCAGATCGACGACGCGTACAAGGCCGACAAGGCCAGCTGCAAGTCGATGTCCGGCAACGCCAAGGACGTCTGCCAGAAGGAAGCCAAGGCGAAGGAAAAGATCGCCAAGGCCGACCTCGAGGCCCAGCGCAAGGGCACGCCGCACGCGCAGTACGAAGCGGCGAAGACCAAGGCCGAGCAGAACTACGACGTGGCCAAGGAGAAATGCGAAGACCAGAAGGGCGCCGACAAGACGGCGTGCAAGAAGCAGGCGAAGGCCGATGAAGACAAGGCCATTGCCGATGCGAAGTCGAGCCGCGACAGCATGGCGTCCAACACGCCGGCGCGCTCCACGACGCCTCCGGCGCCCGCCAAGACCCCGTCTGGCAAGTAAGCAGCAGCTTCGCGAGATGCGAATGGAAGTACCGCAGGGGCCGGCCGCGAGGCCGGCCCTTTCCTTTCCTAGGAATCGCCTGACGCGCGATTCAGAAATCCCCCAGGCGGCGCTTCACGCACGCCGACAGATCGGCCATGGATCGCGCGCGATCATCAGGACGAATCCGGCACAGGTGAGGACGCGCCGGCTAACGCGCGAGTTGCGGGTCGTCCCGCGGGGAAATTCGATGAAACGCACCACCATCTACGCAACGCTCGTCGCCGCGCTTCTCGTGAGCGCGACGGCCTGGGGCATCAGCGCCGCGGTCGACTCTCCGCGCTCCCTGATGGCGCCCTCCGACTACAACGCCGCGAAGAGCGTGATCGAGAGCGACGCGCGGGCGGCGAGCGCCCGTTGCCGCGCCGAAGAGGGCCAGGCCCGCGACTTGTGCAAGGCCGAGGCTGGCGCCGACGAGCGCATCCGCAAGGCGGACCTGGAGGCGCGCTACCGTGGCACCGTCGGCGCGGCGACCGACGCGCGGATCGCCCGCGTGAAGGCACGCTACGAAGTCGCGAAAGCCAAGTGCTCGGCCGACCACGGCAGCGACCGGCTCTCGTGCATCCGCAACGCGCGCGTCGAGAAGGCCCGCGAGATCTCCGAAGCGAAGGTCGCCTCGGCTACTTGAACGTATAAGAGA
>DATBEA010000307.1:0-11604 GCA_036276215.1 Usitatibacter sp. | reverse complement strand
CGCCTCGGTCTCGATCCCGGCGGCCGGCGGCAACAACGGCGGCTCCTGGACCATGACCGCGTCCAACGTCCCGCTCTCGCTGAACGCGTTCTATACGTCGACCTCCGACACGCTGGTGGTGTCGAACGGGACGGCCACCTCGCAGCAGAACGAGAACCTGACCGGGGCCGTCCAGGGCAGCCTCGTGGGCAACGGCCTGGGCGCGGCGATCCTGGGCTACGGCGTGCAGGACCATACCGCGGGCTCGTCCACGCAATGGAACGACGTGACCGGCGTGGCGGCGTTGAGCGGAACGCGCCAGCCGGGCGGCGCGGCGTATCGCAATGGCGTGATCTCCGATCCCGCGGGGACGCTCCAGGACTTCGTGCGCAGCTACGGCACCATCGACCGCCCCGACGAGGTGATCTTCAACGCGCAGAACCAGGTGACCCAGTTCTCCGCGCCCTTCGCCAACACGGGCGGCGCGCACTCGACCTATTCGCTGGGCACCTCCCAGGTCGTGGAGTCGGGATTCGACCCGGACACGGGCCTCACCTGGGGGCGCTGGGCGGGCGGGCAGGCCGTCGTCACCAACAACGGCCAGAGCGTCGGCATCGACTTGCGCAACACGAGCCTGCACTACATCTTCGCCGGATCGCAGTCCGGCCCGGTGTCGCTGCCCCTCACGGGCACGGCCAACTACAGCGTGATCGGCAACACCTCGCCCACGAGCCCCACCGGCGCCGTGGGCACGCTGGGCTCCGCGACCCTCAATGCGAACTTCACCAACCGCACGGTGGATGCCGCGGTGAACATCGCGATCTCCGGGCAGACGTGGACGGGCCAGGCGAACCAGATGCCGATCTACCGCGACCAGTTCTTCTCGGCCTACAGCGGCAACCCGATTCCCGGCGTGCCCAACCCCACGCCGCTCGTCATCGGCTGCTCGCCTTCGTGCGGCAGCGGGGCCACGGGCAGCTTCTCGGGCTTCTTCGCGGGAGCGAGCGGCCAGCGCGCCGGCCTCATGTACAACCTGGGCGGCAACCAGGGCGCCATCGCCTTCGGGCGGGGCCCGGGCGGCTAGCGCAAGGCCGGATGCCGGAATGTCCGGATCGCCGGACGTTCCGACGTAAATCGCGAATTCGCCGGGGGATTCGGCTGTCCGGCGCCTTGCTCGCCCGGCGCCCAGCGGGTTAGCATCGCCCTCCGATGCCCGGCGACACCATTCTCGAGACGCGCGGCCTCACCAAGGAGTTCAAGGGGTTCGTCGCGGTCGACCACGTGAACCTCAAGGTCCGCCGGGGCGCGATCCACGCGCTCATCGGGCCCAATGGCGCGGGCAAGACGACCACCTTCAACCTGCTCACCAAGTTCCTGCAGCCCACCGCGGGCGAGATCCTCTATAACGGCCAGGACATCACGCGCGAGCGGCCCGCCGACGTGGCGCGGCGCGGCGTGATCCGGTCCTTCCAGATCTCCGCGGTGTTCCCGAATCTCACCGTGCTCGAGAACGTGCGCGTCGCGCTGCAAAGGTCGCTGCACACGAGCTTCCACTTCTGGAAGCGCGAGCGCACGCTGGATGTCCTGAACGCCCGCGCCATGGCGCTCATCGAGCGCGTGGGCCTCGGGGGCTTCGCCCACGTGAACGCGGTCGAGCTCGCCTATGGGCGCAAGCGCACCCTCGAGATCGCGACCACGCTCGCCATGGAGCCCGAGCTCATGCTGCTCGACGAGCCCACCGCCGGCATGGGCCACGAGGACGTGGCGCGCGTGAAGGACCTCATCAAGGAAGTGGCCGCGGGCCGCACCGTGCTGATGGTCGAGCACAACATGAGCGTGGTCTCGGGCATCTGCGACACGATCACGGTGCTCCAGCGCGGCGCGGTGCTCGCCGAGGGCAGCTACGCGGAAGTCTCCGCGAACCCGCAGGTGATGGAAGCGTACATGGGGAGCGAGTCCCATGGCTGAGGTGCTGCGCATCTCGGGCCTGCAGGCCTGGTACGGCGAGTCGCACGTGCTGCACGGCGTGGACCTCGCGGTGAACGAGGGCGAGGTGGTCACGCTCCTCGGGCGAAACGGCGCGGGCCGCACCTCGACGCTGAAGTCGATCCTGGGGCTCGTGGGCCGCCGCGAAGGCTCGATCGTGGTGAACGGCGTGGAGACGGTGCGCTTTCCCACCTACCGCGTGGCGCACCTGGGCGTGGGCTACTGCCCCGAGGAGCGCGGGATCTTTTCCAGCCTCTCGGTGGAGGAGAACCTGCAGCTGCCGCCGGAAATCGCGAAGGGCGGCATGAGCGTGGGCGAGATCTACGAGATGTTTCCCAACCTGCGCGAGCGGCGGAAGACCGCGCAGGGCACCAAGCTCTCCGGCGGCGAGCAGCAGATGCTCGCCATGGCGCGCATCCTGCGCACCGGGGCGAAGCTCCTGCTGCTGGACGAGATCACCGAGGGGCTCGCCCCGGTGATCGTGCAGGCGCTGGGGCGCGTGATCGTGAAGCTGAAGGACCGCGGCTTCACGATCGTCCTGGTGGAGCAGAATTTCCGTTTCGCGGCACCGCTCGCGGACCGGCACTACGTGATGGAGCACGGCAGGATCGCCGAGTCGTTTCCCGCCTCCCAGCTCGAGGCGAAGACCGCGATGCTGCACGAGTACCTGGGCGTATGAACGAATTACAACGAGAGGAGCAAGGACGATGAAATTCAAGATGAAGACGCTCGCGGCAGCCGCGGCGCTCGCGTTCGCCGCCGGCACGGCGCAAGCCCAGATCTCGGGCAACGTGGTGAAGATCGGCGTGCTGAACGACCAGTCGGGGCTGTACGCCGACCTGGGCGGGCAGGGCTCGGTCGTCGCCGCGAAGATGGCGATCGAGGACTTCAAGGCGAAGGAGAAGGGCCTCGACGTCGAGGTGATCTTCGCCGACCACCAGAACAAGCCCGACGTCGGCACGCAGATCGCGAGCCGCTGGTACGACACCGAGGGCGTGGACGCGATCCTCGACGTGCCCACCTCGAGCGTGGCGCTGGCGGTCGCCGAGGTCGCGCGCAACAAGCACAAGGTGTTCATCGACTCGGGCGCGGCCTCCTCGGACCTCACGGGCGCCAAGTGCTCCCCGTACACCGTGCACTTCACCTACGACACGTGGATGCTCGCCAACGGCACCGGCAAGGCGATCGTGAAGACCGGCGGCAAGACCTGGTTCTTCATCACCGCCGACTACGCCTTCGGCCATGCCCTGGAGCGCGACACCTCCGCCGTGGTGGAGAAGAACGGCGGCAAGGTGCTGGGCGACGTGAAGGTGCCGCTCAACACGCAGGACTTCTCGTCGTTCCTGCTGCAGGCGCAGGCCTCCAAGGCGCAGATCATCGGCCTCGCCAACGCCGGCGGCGACACCATCAACTCGGTCAAGCAGGCCGCGGAATTCGGGATCGTGAAGGGCGGCCAGAACCTCGCCGGGCTCCTCATCTTCCTCACCGACATCCACGGCATCGGGCTGGAGAAGGCGCAGGGCTTGATCCTCACCGAGACCTTCTACTGGGACCTGAACGACCAGACGCGCGCCTGGAGCAAGCGCTTCGCCGCGGCCAACGGCGGCAAGTACCCGACGATGGTCCACGCGGGCGTGTATGCGGGCGTGCTGCACTATTTGAAGGCGATCGCGGCGCTGAAGAGCGACGACGCCGACAAGGTGATGGCGAAGATGAAGGCGACGCCCACGGACGACCCCCTGTTCGGCAAGGGCACGGTGCGCGCCGACGGTCGCGTGACCCACAATGCCTACCTGTTCGAGGTGAAGAAGCCGTCGGAATCGAAGGGCCCGTACGACTACTACAAGCTGCGCGCCACGATCCCGGCGGACGAGGCGTTCCGGCCCCTGAACGAAGGCGGGTGCGCTCTGGCCAAGTGACGTGACGGACCGGGGATCGCCGTGAACACCCAGGCATTGTTCGGGCAGCTGCTGATCGGGCTCATCAACGGCTCGTTCTATGCGCTGCTCTCGCTCGGGCTCGCGGTGATCTTCGGGCTGCTCAACATCATCAACTTCACGCACGGGGCGCTCTACATGACGGGCGCCTTCGTGTCGTACTTCCTGCTGGAAAAGGCGGGGCTGGGATACTGGTGGGCGCTCGTGATCGCGCCGATCGTGGTGGGAGCCGTGGGCGTCGTGATCGAGCGGCTCATGCTCTCGCGCCTCTACAAGCTCGATCACCTGTATGGCCTCCTACTCACGTTCGGGCTGGCACTCATGATCGAGGGCGGCTTCCAGCACGAGTTCGGCTCGGCGGGGTTGCCGTACTCGATGCCGGAGAGCCTGCAGGGCGTGCAGAACCTGGGCTTCATGTTCCTGCCCAACTACCGCGCGTGGGTGATCTTCGCCTCGCTCGTGATCTGCTTCTCGACCTGGTTCCTCATCGAGCGCACCAAGCTGGGCGCGTACCTGAGGGCCGCGACCGAGAACCCCTCGCTGGTCCAGGCGTTCGGCGTGAACGTGCCGCGCATGATCACGCTCACTTACGGGCTGGGCGTGGGCCTCGCCGCGCTCGCGGGCGTCTTCGCCGCGCCGATCTACCAGGTGAGCCCGCAGATGGGCTCTTCCCTCATCATCGTGGTCTTCGCCGTGGTGGTGATCGGCGGCATGGGCTCCATCATGGGCTCGATCCTCACCGGCTTCGGCCTGGGGATCATCGAGGGCCTCACCAAGTACATCTATCCCGAGGCGTCCAACACCGTGATCTTCGTGATCATGGCGATCGTCCTCATGATCCGGCCGCAGGGCCTCTTCGGGCAGCGATGAACGAGCAACGCTACGAGCGCGTGGGCTTCGCGGTGATGTTCGTGGCGTTCGCGCTCGCGCCCTTCGTGATCTATCCGGCGTTCGGGATGCAGCTCCTGTGCTTCGCGATCTTCGCGTGCGCCTTCAACCTGCTGATCGGGTTCGGCGGGCTGCTCTCGTTCGGCCACGCGATGTTCTTCGGCATGGGAAGCTACCTCGCGGCGTACGCCTCGGCGGCCTGGGGCTTCCCGATCGAGCTCGCCATCCTCACGGGCGCGGCCACGTCCCTCGTGCTGGGCGTGCTCTCGGGCTTCATCGCGATCCGCCGCCAGGGGATCTACTTCGCGATGATCACGCTCGCCCTCGCGCAGATGGTGTATTTCTTCTGCCTGCGGGCGCCCTTCACCGGCGGCGAGAACGGCATCCAGGGCGTGAAGCGCGGGAGCCTCCTGGGATTGCTCGACCTGGGCCAGCCGATCGCGATGTACTACGTCGTGTTCGCGATCTTCATCCTCGCGTTCCTCCTCATCCACCGCATCATCCACTCGCCCTTCGGGCAGGTGCTGAAGGCGATCCGCGAGAACGAGCCCCGCGCGATCTCCCTGGGCTACCGGACCGAGCGCTACAAGCTCGCGGCATTCGTGATGTCCGCCACGCTCGCCGGGCTCGCGGGCGCGACCAAGGCGATGGTCACGATGAACGCCTCGCTCACCGACGTCTACTGGACGATGTCGGGCGAGGTGGTGCTGATGACGCTCCTCGGCGGCATGGGGACCGTGTTCGGCCCGGTGGTGGGCGCGATGGTGATCATCTCCATGCAGCTCTACCTGGCCGAGCTGGGCGCTTGGGTCACGATCATCCAGGGGGCGATCTTCGTCTTCTGCGTGCTCGCGTTCCGGCGCGGCATCGTGGGCGAGATCGAGGCGTGGCTGCGGCGTCGCAAGGCCTAGGGCCCAACGCGGCCAACCACCGGCCGCTCACGCCGGTGGATTTCCTGCGGCGTGCCGCCGAGGTCTACCCCGGCAAGACGGCGGTGATCCACGGCGAGCGCCGCCACACGTACCGTGAATTCGCCGCGCGCTGCAGCCGGCTCGCCTCGATGCTTGCCGCGCGCGGCGTGGGCCGCGGCGACACCGTGGCCATCATGGCGCCCAACGTCCCCGCGTTGCTCGAATGCCACTACGCAGTGCCCGCCCTGGGCGCGGTGCTGAACGCGCTCAACTATCGCCTCGATGCCGCCGCGATAGCCTTCTGCCTCGAGCATGGCGAGGCGAAGGTGCTCATCACCGACCGCGAGTTCTCCGCGACGGTCGGCGAGGCGCTGGCGAAACTGGGACGCGAGATCTTCGTGGTGGACATCGACGACGCGCTGGGACCGGGCGGCGCCCGGCTGGGCTCGGTCGACTACGAAGCGTGGATCGCCGAGGGCGACGCATCCTTCGCGCTCGCCGATCCCGAGGACGAATGGGACTCGCTGGCGCTCCTCTATACCTCGGGCACCACCGGGAACCCGAAGGGCGTGGTCTACCACCACCGCGGCGCCTACCTGAACGCGCTCGGCAACGCACTCGCCTTCGGCCTCACGCCGCGCTCGGTGTACCTGTGGACGCTGCCCATGTTCCATTGCAGCGGCTGGACGTACACGTGGGCGGTGACCGCCGCGGGCGCCACCCACGTGTGCCTTCGCAAGGTGGATCCCGCGCTTATCTTTCCCGCCATCGAGGAGCACCGCGTGACGCACCTGTGCGGCGCGCCGATCGTGCTGAACCTCCTGGTTCACGCGAGCGAATCGGTGAAGCGGCGTTTCTCGCACGGGGTGGAAGTGGCCACCGGGGGCGCCGCGCCGCCCTCGGCCATCATCGAGGCCATGGAGTCCATGGGCTTTCGGGTGACGCACCTCTATGGCCTTACCGAGAGCTACGGGCCGGCGACCCTCTGCGCCTGGCAGGAGGATTGGGATGGCCTGGACCTCGGCGCCCGCGCCCGCCTCATGGCTCGCCAGGGCGTGCGCTATCCCACGCTCGCGGGCCTCCAGGTCGCCGATCCCGCGACCGGCGATCCCGTCCCCCGCGACGGCGAGCACCTGGGCGAGGTCATGCTGCGCGGCAACACGATCATGAAGGGCTACCTCAAGAACGAGGCGGCCACCGAGGAGGCATTCCGCGGCGGCTGGTACCACACCGGCGACCTCGCCGTTTGGCACGAGGACGGCTACATCGAGGTGAAGGACCGGTCGAAGGACATCATCATCTCGGGCGGCGAGAACATCTCCTCCCTCGAAGTCGAGGAGTGCCTCTACCGCCATCCGCAGGTGATGGAAGCCGCCGTGGTGGCTCGCCCCGACGAGAAGTGGGGCGAGACGCCGTGCGCGTTCGTGACGCTCAAGCCGGGCGCTGCCGCCGTGCCGGCCGCCGACATCGTGGCCTGGTGCCGGGAGCGCCTGGCGCACTTCAAGGTGCCGCGCCACGTGGTCTTCGGCGAGCTCCCCAAGACCTCCACCGGCAAGATCCAGAAGTTCGTCCTGCGCGAGCGCGCCCGCTCCCTGTGACCCATATTCCGGATGTAGTGCGGCGCCCGCGCCGTTTGTGCGCCAGTGCACAGCGCCCGCACGCCCCTGACGCGAGAGTGTGGCCACGCCCTACACACGATCGACGTGCGATGAGCCGAGAAAAGAGCAGCAGGTATCCGAACATCGTGCCGTGCCTCGTGCAGCCCTTCGAGAAGGTCTGCGAGCATGCCGGCCACCGCTACGCGGCCCTGGTCTTCGCGCAGCGCGGCCCCCACATCCTCTTCGCCGCCGAGCACGCGCGCAGGTTCGGCGTGGGTGTCCTCGATGCCGCGGGCCGGGTCGCGGGATCCAGCCAGCATCCGACCCTCGATCTGGCCGCGCGCGCTTTCCTCGCGGCACCGGTGGCGGGCGACTCTTGAGCTTCGACTGGGAGGAGCTCTTCCTCACCCTCGAGATCGGCTCGGCCGGCGCGGTGACCACGTTCGCCGCATGGCACCTCGGGCTGCAGCGCGTCGAGGTGCTGCTCGCGATCTTCTTCACCATGACGCTCCTGGGCCAGCTCACGACGGCCATGCTCGCGAAGGTCCGCGCGGAGCTGTAGCGGTCCCGGGAACGCGAGCGAAGGCCCATGCGTCTGATGGGGCATGACCCTCGACACGCGATTGCTGGGGCGCGACATCGTTGCGCAGGACACCTGGAGCTTCCGGTTCGCCAAGCCGCCCGGCTTCAAGTTCAAGCCGGGCCAGGCCATCGACCTCATCCTTCCCGGCTTCGAAGGGGAGCCCGACGCTGCCAAGCACGCGTTCTCCATCGTGAGCGCGCCGCGCGAGGACGACGTGACCATCGCGACGCGCATGCGCGGCAGCGCCTACAAGCGAGCGCTCGGCGCGCTCGAGGTGGGAGCGCCGGCCTCCATCGACGGGCCGTTCGGCTCGCTCACGCTGCACAAGGACGCCCAGCGCGACGCGCTCCTGGTGGCGGGCGGGATCGGCATCACGCCCTTCATGAGCATGCTGCGCCATGCTTCGGGCGAGCCCGCCTTGCGGCGCCATGTGCTGGTCTACTCCAACCGTCGGCCGGAGGATTCGGCGTTCCTCGCCGAGCTGCAGGCGCTCGAGAAGGGCGAAAGGGTGCGGCTCGTCGCGACCATGACGAACATGGAGCGGTCTTCTTCGCCCTGGACCGGTCCCTCGCGAATGGTGGACGCCGCATTGGTGAAGGACGCCGTGAAGGACCTTTCCAATCCCATCGCCTGTCTCGCGGGACCTCCCGCCATGGTGGCCGGCATGCGCGAGGTGCTCGTGGCCGCGGGCATCGACGAGGACGACATCCGCGCCGAGGAGTTCTTCGGGTACTAGGCGCAGGGCGCCCCGCCTTCCGGGATCGGCTACAATTCAAACATCCGTTTGAATCAACGCCGCATTTTCCCCGATGAAAATCCTGGTCCCCGTGAAGCGCGTGGTCGACTTCAACGTGAAGGTGCGCGTGAAGTCCGACCAGTCGGGCGTCGAGCTCGCCAACGTGAAGATGTCCATGAACCCCTTCGACGAGATCGCCGTCGAGGAGGCCCTCAAGCTCAAGGAAGCGGGCAAGGCGCTCGAGGTGATCGCCGTGTCCGCGGGCGTGGCCGCCTGCCAGGAGACGCTTCGCACGGCGCTCGCCATGGGCGCCGACCGCGCGATCCTCGTTGAAACCGACGTGGAGCTCCAGCCGCTCGCGGTGGCGAAGCTCCTGAAGGCCGTGGTGGCCACCCAGTCGGCGGGACTCGTGATTCTCGGCAAGCAGGCGATCGACGACGACGCCAACCAGACCGGCCAGATGCTCGCCGCGCTCCTCGACTGGCCGCAGGCGACCTTCGCGAGCAAGGTGGAGATCGGCGAGGCAAGCGCCAGGGTCACGCGCGAGATCGACGGCGGGCTCGAGACCATCGAGGTGAAGCTGCCCGCGATCGTGACCACCGACCTGCGCCTGAACACGCCGCGCTACGCGACGCTGCCCAACATCATGAAGGCGAAGAAGAAGCCGCTCGACGTCGTGAAGCCCGAGCAGCTGGGCGTGGACGTGACGCCGAGGTTGAAGACGCTCAAGGTGGCCGAGCCCGGCAAGCGCAAGGCGGGCGTCATGGTGAAGGACGTGGCCGAGCTCGTGGACAAGCTCAAGAACGAAGCGAAGGTGATCTGACATGGCCGCCCTCGTCATCGCCGAGCACGACAACACGAACGTCCGCGGCGGCACCGCCAACGCCGTGACCGCGGCAACGAAAATGAGTGGGGAGGTGCACGTGCTCGTCGCGGGGCAGGATGCGCGCGGCGCCGCCGATGCCGCGGCGAAGCTCGCCGGCGTGGCCAAGGTGCTCTACGCCGAGGGTCCGCAATATGCCGCGGGCCTACCCGAGAATTATGCCGCCCTCGTGGTGCCGCTCGCGAAGGACTACTCGCACATCGTCGCGAGCGCGACCGCCTTCGGCAAGAACTTCATGCCGCGGGTCGCCGCGTTGCTCGACGTAGCGCAGGTCTCGGAGATCACCGCGGTCGAGTCGCCCGACACCTTCGTGCGGCCGATCTACGCAGGCAACGCGTTCGCCACCGTGCAATCGAGCGACGCCATCAAGGTGGTCACGGTGCGAGCGACGGGGTTCGACGCGGCGCCCGCCACCGGATCGGCGCCCGTGGAAACGGCGGCGGCCGCGGCCGACAAGGAGCAATCGAAGGTCCTCTCCCAGGAGCTCACGAAGTCGTCGCGGCCCGAGCTCGCAGGTGCGCGGCGCATCGTTTCGGGTGGGCGCGGCCTTGCCAGCGGCGAGAACTTCAAGATGCTCGACGCGCTCGCCGACAAGCTGGGCGCGGCCATCGGCGCCTCGCGGGCCGCGGTCGACTCGGGCTACTGCCCCAACGACTACCAGGTAGGGCAGACCGGCAAGATCGTCGCCCCCGAGCTCTACGTCGCCATCGGCATCTCGGGTGCGATCCAGCACCTGGCCGGCATGAAGGACAGCAAGGTGATCGTCGCGATCAACAAGGATCCGGAGGCGCCGATCTTCCAGGTGGCCGACTACGGGCTGGTGGGCGACCTCTTCCAGATCGTCCCGGAGCTCACGCAGAAGCTATAGGACGACCCGATGCCCGAATACATCGCCCCTCTCAAGGACATGCGCTTCGTGCTGAAGCACGTCGTGGGCCTGGACCAGGTGAACACGCTTCCGGGTTGGGAAGAGGTGACCGACGACGTGGTGGACGCGGTCCTCGAGGAAGCGGCCAAGTTCGCGAACGAGGTCATCTCGCCGCTCAACGTGGTCGGGGACCGGCAGGGCGCCAAGTGGAAGGACGGCGTCGTCACCACGCCCTCCGGCTTCAAGGAGGCCTACGCCCAGTACGCGGCTGCCGGCTGGGGCAACATCCAGTCCCCCGCGGCTTACGGCGGCCAGGAGCTTCCGCACCTGCTCGCGACACCCATCGAGGAGATGTGGGGCGCCGCCAACCTCGCGTTCAAGCTTTGCCCGATGCTCACGCAAGGCGCCATCGAGGCGATCAGCCACGTGGGCCCGGATGCGCTGCGCAACAGGTTCCTGCCGAACATGGTCTCGGGGAAGTGGACCGGCACCATGAACTTGACCGAGCCGCAGGCCGGGAGCGACCTGTCACTCGTGCGCACCAAGGCCACGCCGCAGGCCGACGGCACCTACCGGCTCAAGGGCCAGAAGATCTTCATCACGTACGGCGAGCACGACTACACCGAGAACATCGTGCACCTGGTGCTCGCGCGCATCGACGGCGCGCCCGAGGGCGTGAAGGGGATCTCGCTTTTCGCCGTGCCCAAGTTCAACGTGGAAGACGACGGCTCGGTCGGATCGCGCAACGACGTGAAGTGCGTATCCATCGAGCACAAGCTCGGCATCCACGCGAGCCCCACGGCGGTCATGGCCTACGGCGAGAAGGACGGCGCCGTGGGCTATATCGTGGGAGAGCCGCACCACGGCCTCGGGTACATGTTCATCATGATGAATGCGGCGCGCCTCTCGGTGGGCCTCGAGGGCGTGGCGGTCGCCGAGCGCGCGTACCAGCGCGCGCTCGCCTGGTCGCGGGAGCGCCTGCAGGGAAAGCCCATCGGCGTGCAGGGCGCGAAGACCGCGCCCATCATCCAGCACCCCGACGTGAAGCGGATGCTGCTCACGATGAAGGCGACGACCGAAGCGATGCGCGCGCTGGCGTACTGGACCTCGGCGCAGCTGGACCGAGCGCGAAAGCATCCCGAGGAATCCGAGCGGCGGCGCGCCCAGGCGCTGGTGGACCTGCTCATTCCCGTGGTGAAGGGCTGGTCCACCGAGATGGGCATCGAGGTGGCATC
>DATBEA010000306.1:0-2175 GCA_036276215.1 Usitatibacter sp. | reverse complement strand
CGCAAGGCCAACAGATTTACAGTCTGCCCCCTTTAACCACTCGGGCACCTCTCCGGGAAACTCTCGATTATGCCAGAAGTCGGGGGATTCCGGCAAACAAAACAGGGGTTTTCTGACAGTCTTCGGCGGCTGCAGTTGCCGTCCGAGTCTCGGGCGGGCTAGACTGTATACACTTTTGTATCCATATTCAGCGGGATGCAGCTCGCCATTTCCCCCGAGGACTTCACGCACCTGGAGCCCTTCCTGCCCAAGGGCATGGCGGGTGGCGCCTCGCGCCCGCCCGTAGAGCGCGCGGCGGGCTACCTTGCCCGGCTGGTCCTGTCGCACCGCGTGACCCCCGGCCAGAAGGTGCCCATGGACGACATCGCGCTGCACATCGGCGCGAGCCGCACGCCAGTCCGGGAAGCGCTGCGGCTGCTCGAGACCGAAGGGCTGGTGGCTGCGCTCCCCAACCGGGGCTTCGTCCTGCGCCGGCTCGACGCCGCGGACGTGGCGCACCTGTACGACGCGCGCCGCTGCATCGAGTTGTTCGTCGCCAAGCAGGCCCTCGAACGGCGCACCGAGGGCTTCCTGGGCGAGCTCGGCACCCTGCATCGCATCTACGAGCACGTGCTGCGCGGCCCCGGCGACTCCCGGCGCCTCGGCATGTTGGTCGACAAGGCATTCCACGTGCGAATCGCGCGGCAGGCGGGCAACCCGCACCTCACCGCATCGCTCTCGAACATGTTCGATCGGCTGATCCTCACGCGGCCGATCGAGGATTTCCCCCTGGACCGCATGCGCGAGGCGGTCGCGGAGCACGCGGAAATGCTGGCGCGATTCGAGTCCGGAACCCTTGGCGAGCTCGAGGCCGCGCTGATGCGCAACATCGACAACGGCGGCGCGGCGATCGTCGCGCACATGCGCTCCCATTCCGATTTCGGGATTGCCGCCCGCACACAATGACCACAGGAGACATCATGAGGTCGATCACGAGGATTCTCGCCGCGGCCATCCTGGCCCACGCGTTCGCGGCGCTGGCAGCCCCGTACCCCGATCATTCGGTCACCTGGGTCGTCCCCTTCGCTCCCGGGGGCGCCACGGACTCCCTGGGGCGGCTATTCGCCGAGCGCATGGCACGCGGCACCGGGCAATCCATCGTGATCGACAACGCGCCGGGCGCGGGCGGCACCGTCGGCGCGGGGAAGGTGGCGAGGGCGCAGCCCGACGGCTATACGTTCCTCGTGGGCCACATGGGTTACATGGCCGCGGCGCCCAGCCTCTACAAGGACCTTCCCTACGAACCGGCGAAGGACTTCGATGCGGTCGTGCGCTTCCCGGACACCCCGATGGTGCTCATCTGCGGCACCTCGCTCGAGCAGCACAGCATCCGCGAGCTCATCGACTACGCGCGCTCCCATCCGGGCAAGCTCAACTTCGCCAACGCGGGCGTGGGCTCGGCGGGCCACCTTGTCGCGGCCCTCTTCGAGAGCATGGTGAAGGCCGACATCGCCAACGTGCCCTACAAGGGCAACGCCCCCGCCCTCACCGACATCATCGGCGGGCGCGTCGCCTGCATGTTCGACCAGTCGAACACGGCCCTGCCACAGGTTCGCGGCGGCAAGGTCGCCGCCCTCGCGGTGACCTCGCGCGAGCGCATTCCGCAGCTGCCCAGCGTCCCCACGCTCGCCGAGTCGGGCCTGCCGGGCTTCGAGGCCGCCACCTGGTACGGAATCTATGCGCCGCGCGCAACCGCCCCCGAAGCGCTCCAGTGGATGGTCCATCGCTTCGACGAGGCGATGAAGGATCCCGCGTTCACCGGCAACCTGGTGGACCAGGGCTACGTGATGCTTCCCGCATCCGAGCTCGGACCGGCCGCGCTCGCTTCCCAGACGAAGCGCGAGATCGAGCGCTGGCGCAAGGTCATCGCCGACGCCCACATCACGCCCAACTAGGCCCCGCCATGACGAAGCTGCTCTCCCCATCCGAGATCGAGGCGTACCGCCGCGACGGTTTCCACTTCCCCGTGCGGGTGTTCTCGCGGGGCGAGGCGCTCGGCCTGCGCGCCGCGCTCGAGCGCCACGAAGCCGCGGCCGGCGCGCCCTTGCAGGGACGCCAGCGCGTGAAAAGCCACCTGCTCTTCACCTGGGCCGATCGCATCGTGCACCACCCCGCGGTCGTCGATGCGGTGGAGGA
>DATBEA010000305.1:0-1932 GCA_036276215.1 Usitatibacter sp. | reverse complement strand
CGTGACCGCCCTCGAGATCAGCGCCCAGTCGCACCAGGCGATGGTGGCCGCGGTGGCGCCCTTCATCGACACCAGCATCTCCAAGACGGTCAACGTGGCGGAGGACTATCCGTACGCGGACTTCGAGGGCCTGTACATGAGCGCTTGGAAGTCGGGCCTGAAGGGGCTCGCGACCTACCGGCCCAACAAGGTCCTGGGCGCCATCCTTACGCCCGACGCGCCCGCGGAGAGCGGCGTGCTCTCGCCCGACGCCGCCAACCGGCGCCTCGAGATCAAGTCGCTCCCCGTGCTCACGAGCTTGCGTTGGCCGGGGCGCCCCGAGATGCCCGAGGGCAACCTCGCATGGACCTACATGATCGAGTCGCCCTTCGGCCGCTTCGCGCTCTTCGTGGGCCAGGTCGAGGAATCGGGGCGCGCATTCCCCTTCGAGGTGTGGGTGAACGGCGCGGAGCAGCCGCGCGGCCTGGGCGCGGTCGCGAAGACGCTCTCGATGGACATGCGCGCCGACGATCGCGCGTGGTTGAAGATGAAGCTCGACGTGCTCGCCGATACCGTCGGCGACGACGCTTTCGAGATGCGCTTCCCGCCGCACGGCGAGATGCGCAAGGTCCCGGGCGTCGTATCGGCGATGGCGCAGGCGGTGCGCTGGCGCTGCGACCAGCTGAAGACCTTCGACTCGCCGGGACGCACGCCCGTGCTGGACCACATGTTCAGCGTGGACGAGCCGCGCACCGGCACCGACGGCACGCTTTCCTGGACCGTGGACGTCGTGAACCCGGCTTCGGGCGACGAGTTCGTGCTGGGCCTGAAGGAGATCGAGCTTCCGGGCGGCACCACGCGGCCCTATTCGATCTGGCTTTCGGGGCACTACCCGCGCGCATTGGACGGCCTCATGCGCATCCTTTCGCTCGACATGCGGGTGGTCGATCCGGCGTGGATCGGCATGAAGCTTCGCAAGCTTCTCGACTATTCCGAGCCGCTGGGCGACTTCATGGCGTTCGTCCCGGGCGAAAGGCGGCAGCAGAACTGGCCCTCCACGGTCGCGTACCTCGCGCGCCTCGTGATCCACCGTTACGCGATGCTGGGCGTGCTCGACGAGCGCGGCTACCCCACGCGCGAGATGGGGATCCTGGAATCGCCGCGCGACGAGGACGAGCCCGCGCTCATGAAGGGCGCGCGCTGCAAGGAGTGCGGCAACTACACCGTGATCCGCAAGGACGGCTGCGATTTCTGCAGCGCCTGCGGCTGGACGGGAGTCTGCGGGTAGCGCGAGGCCTAGCGGCGCTCCGGCTTCACCAGCGGCACGATGAAGTGGTAGAGCGGCATCGTGATCATCATGCCGAGCACCACGCCGGCGACGAGGCCGCCCAGCGCGTGCACCTTGGAGTTGAAGGCGTCACCGACGAACCAGAGGCCTGCCAGCGCGAGGAGGAAGACGGGAAGCGCGGCGATGTGGGCGCGTCCCCAGGGGACGCTCACGTTGCGCTTGCATCCCAGGCATTGCAGGGTCTTGTTGGGACCCAGCGACTGCTTCTGCCAGAAACCGAACACCTTCCGCTGGCACCACGGGCATGCGTACATGTGTTTCTCCCTGGAGCGGCCGCTCGAAAACCCGGCGGCTTGCATGACGATTCTCCCGCATTTCCCGGAGCAGGGGGAATTGCGGTTGTAACTCACCTGCGCAGGAGGACCTCACGGTGGACGGCCTGGGTTTCCTGCGACGGCGCCACCCCCAGCTCGCGCGTGAGGAGCGCCCGGCAGCGCTCATACACCCGCAGCGCCTCGGCGCGGTTTCCGGCCGCCGCGTGGGCGCGCATCAGGAGCTGGTAACCCGTCTCGCGATACGGTTGCATCTCGACCAGCTCCCGGGCGATGTCCACGGCGATCTGCGGCTCGCCATTCCACACGTAGGCTTGGGCGAGGCATTCGCAC
>DATBEA010000304.1:0-11380 GCA_036276215.1 Usitatibacter sp. | reverse complement strand
GAAGTTGTGCTCGCGATCGGGGGCGTGGGACGAATAGGTGAGCACCGCGAGCGCCACCAGGGCCGCCACGATGTTCACCACGGCCTCCACCGCGTCCGAGAGGAGCCCCACCGAGCCGGTGAGCCACCAGGCCCCGAACTTGAGCACGATCGCGACGATCGACGTGGCGAGCGAAAGCCACGCATAAAAGACCGGCGAGCGCTTGCGTTCGCTCATGCCGCGCCCTTCTCCTGGCGGCGGATGAGGCGCGCGCCCTCGGCCGCGACGAAGCGCTCGAACGCCGCGGTGACGGGCGGCAGGCGGCGCTCGCGCAGGTGCACGACGTACCACTGGCGCATGACGGGGAATCCCCTGACCGCGACCACCGCGAGGCGCCCGAGGGCGAGCTCCTGCTGCACGGCGTGCGCGGACAGGAATCCTAACCCGAAGCCGGCGGCCACGGCCTGCTTGATGGTCTCGTTGCTCGCGATCTCCATCTCCACGCGCGGCACCACCCCCGCCTCGTTGAACGCCTGCTCCATCGCAAGCCGCGTGGCCGAGCCGGGCTCTCGCGTGATGAGCGGCTCCTTCGCGATGCGCTCGAGCGCAATGCCTCGCTTGCCGACGAACGGGTGCCCGGGTGCCGCGACGATCACGTGCGGGTGCGGCGCGAAGGGCTGCGCCGCGAATCGCGGGTCGGCGGGCGGATGGCTCATCACCGCGAGGTCCACGTGGTGGCGGGCGAGGCGCTCGAGCAGGTCGTCGCGGTTGCCCACCGAAAGGCGCACGCGGATGCCCGGATGGCGATCGCGGAAGGCGGCGATGACCCACGGGAAGAAGTAGTCGCCGGCGTTGATCACCGCGACATCGAGCAGGCCATGCTCCAGCGTGGTGAGGCCGGCGATGGCGTTCTCGGCATCGCCGATGTGGTGGAGGATCTCGCGGGCGCGGCCCAGCACCTCCTGGCCGGCCTGGGTGAGCCGCAGCCCCCGGCCCGCCCGCTCGAAGAGCTCGGCATGGGCGTGGCCCTCGAGCTGGCGCACCTGGATCGAGACCGCCGGCGGCGTGAGGTGCAGCTCCTCGGCCGCGCGGGTGAGCGAGAGGTGGCGGGCGGCGCTTTCGAAGACGCGAAGCTGTCGCAGGGTGGCGTTCTTCATTAAACGATCACTTAATCATGCGGTAACTACATTTTACTTTCGTTTAACCGGCGGCGGGAATAGGCTGGGTTCATGCCGACCGACCGCAAGTCGCTCAACAAGGTTTTCTGGGACCTGGGCCTGCGCTTCCAGTGGGACGAGACCGTCTGGCCCGTGCTCTCCGGGATGCCGGACCTGCGCAGCCAGCTCGCCTACTACCTCGAGCGCCACCAGCCGCACCTCCTCTCGGTCTACGACGTGGATTTCCTGCGCCGCATCATCGAGGAGCGCCTCGCATCGCCCGCCGACCACAGCCGCATGGGGCTGGAAGCGCACCGCTCGTTCTGAGCGTCATCCCCCGCGGGGGCGGGCTACGCCGTCAATTCCGGCCGATTGCGGTAGTGCTCGAGCGCCTCGGGGTTCGCGAGCGCCTCGAGGTTCTTCACCGGGTGCCCGTGGACCACGGCGCGCACCGCCAGCTCGACGATCTTGTTGCTCTTGGTGCGCGGGATGTCCGGCACCTGCAGGATCACCGCGGGGACGTGGCGCGGCGTCGCGTTCGCGCGGATCGTGTCCTTGATCTTCTTCATGATCGCGTTGTCGAGCTTCATTCCGTCGCGCAGCCGCACGAAAAGCACGACGCGCACGTCCTTCTCCCAGTCCTGGCCGATCACGATCGACTCGACCACCTCGTCGAGCTTCTCCACCTGCCGGTAGATCTCCGCGGTGCCGATGCGCACCCCGCCGGGATTGAGCACCGCATCCGAGCGCCCGTAGATCACCATGCCGTCGTGCTTCGTGAGCTCGCACCAGTCGCCGTGGCGCCAGACGCCGGGGAATTTCTCGTAGTAGGCGGCGTGGTACCTGGAGCCGTCCGGGTCGTTCCAGAACCCGAGCGGCATCGTGGGGAAGGGCGCCGTGCACACGAGCTCGCCCTTGTGGCCCGCGGGAAGCGACCCGCCCTCGTCGTCGAAGACCTCCACGCGCATGCCGAGCGAGCGGCACTGCAGCTCGCCGCGCCACACCGGGAGGATCGGCGCGCCCCCCGCGAAGCAGGCGACCAGGTCCGTGCCGCCGCTCACCGACGAAAGGCAGACGTCGCGCTTCACATTCCCGTAGACGAAGTCGAAGCCCTCGGGCGCCAGCGGCGAGCCGGTCGAGAGCACCGAGCGAAGCGCCGGGAGCTCGTGGGTCTTCGCCGGGTTCAACCCGAACTTGCCGGCGGCATCGATGAACTTGGCGGAGGTTCCGAGCTGCGTCATGCGCTCGGCCTGCGCGTAGTCGAAGACGACCTGGTTCCTCGCCGCGAAGGGCGAGCCGTCGTAGAGCAGGAGCGTCGCACCCGAGGCGAGCCCGCTCACGAGCCAGTTCCACATCATCCAGCCGCAGGTCGTGAAGTAGAAGAGCCGGTCGCCCGGCTTCACGTCGCAAAGGAGCATGTGCTCCTTCAGGTGCTGCAGCAGCACCCCGCCCGCGCAGTGCACGATGCACTTGGGCACGCCCGTGGTGCCGCTCGAGTAGAGGATGTAGAGCGGGTGGCCGAAGGGCATCCGCTCGTAGGTCACCGCCGCGGCCTTGAAGGGCGCGATGAAGTCCTCGAAGAGCACGCCGCGAGGCACCTTCGCCGCATCGGGCCTCGCCGACACGTACGGCACGACCACCGCATGCTTCACGGAAGGAAGGCCCGCGAGGATCTCGGCCAGCCGCGGCAGCGTGTCGATGGCCTTGCCGTTGTAGAAGTAGCCGTCGCAGCAGAAGAGCACCTTCGGCTCGACCTGCCCGAAGCGGTCCAGCACGCCCTGCACGCCGAAATCCGGCGAGCACGACGTGAACGTGCCGCCGAGGCTCACGGTGGCGAGCATCGCGACAAGGGTCTCGGGCATGTTGGGCATGAAGGCCGCGACGCGATCGCCCTCGCCCACGCCGGCCGCCGCGAGCGCCTGCTGAAGGCGCGAGACCATCGCGTGCAGCTCCTCGTGGGTCATGCGCCGCTTCACCTGGTCTTCGCCCCAGAAGACAAGCGCCTCGCCTTTCGTGTTTCTCAGCAGGTTCTCGGCGAAGTTGAGCCTCGCGTCCGGGAAGAAACGCGCGCCCGGCATCTTGTCGCCGTCCACGAGCACGCGCTCGCCGCGCTTCTCGGCGATCACGCCGCCGAAATCCCACATCGCGACCCAGAACGACTCGAGGTTGTCGATGGACCAGGTGTACAGGCTCGCGTAGTCGTGGAGCTTCGTGCCGTGGCGCTCGTTCACGAGCCCGATGAATTCGGTGATGCGCGCCGAGGCGATGCGCTCGCGCGTCGGGGTCCAGAGCGGCTGGTCGGGCATGGAATCGCTTCGGGTCAGTCGAGGGCGCCGTCCACGGCGCGTATATCGTGCCGGTGCTCGCGCGCGGCCGCGATCGCCGCCGTGATCGCCTTCACCATCGTGGACACGGCCATCGCCGGCACGCCCTGCTTTCCGATCGCCTGCTCCTCGGAGTAAGGCACGTGGATGAATCCCGCGCGGGCACGGCTGCCGCTCGCGGCGAGATAGTGCAGCACACCATACATGAGATGGTTGCAGACGAAGGTGCCGGCCGTGTTGGACACCTCCGCGGGAACGCCCGCCGAGCGGACGGCCGCGGCCATGGCCTTCACCGGGAGCGACGCGAAATAGGCCGGAGGCCCGTTGGCCGCCACCAGCTCGTCCACGGGCTGCGCGCCCGCGTTGTCCGGGATGCGCGCGTCGTCCACGTTGATGGCGACGCGCTCGATCCCGATGCACGAGCGGCCGCCCGCCTGCCCGAGGCACACGACCAGCGCCGGATGCACGCGGTCGACCGCCTCGGCCACCACCTCGATCGCGCGGCGGAACTCGCACGGGACGCGCACGCGCTCCACGCGCATGCCCGCGATCTCGGCGGGCAACTGCGCGCACACGTCCCAGGAAGGATTGCTGGCTTCGCCCCCGAAGGGATCGAATCCGGTGACGAGCACGACGGGCCGCTGCATCTAGTGCGCGGTCCAGCCGCCGTCGATGGACATCGCGGCGCCGTTGATGGACGCCGCGGCCGGCGTGGCCAGGTAGAGCGCCATGGCCGCGATCTCCTCGATCTTCACGAACTCCTTGCTGGGCTGCGGCGCGAGGATCACGTCCTTGGCGGCGCGCTCGGGCGTGATGTTGCGCTCGCGCGCCCGGTCCTGGATCTGCTTTTCCACCAGCGGCGTGTAGACGAATCCCGGGCAGATCGAATTCGCCGTGATGCCGTGCTCGGCCACCTCGAGCGCCACGGTCTTGGTGAAGCCGATGATGCCGTGCTTGGCCGCGACGTACGCGCTCTTGTTGGGCGAGGCGACGAGGCCGTGCGCGGAAGCGATGTTGATGACGCGGCCCCAGCGCTTCGCCTTCATCGCCGGGATCGCCAGGCGGGTGGTGTGGAAGGCGGCCGTGAGGTTGATCGCGATGATGGCGTCCCAGCGATCGGGCGGGAACGACTCCACCGGCGAGACGAACTGGATGCCGGCGTTGTTCACGAGGATGTCGATGTCGCCCACGCGGCGCATCATCGCCTCGATCTCCGCGGCCTTCGACATGTCGGCGCCGTCGTACTCCACCTTCACGCCGTGGCGCGCGAGCTTCCTGCGAAGCTCCTCGATGGCGCCCGACTCGCCGAAGCCGTTCAGCACCACGTTGGCGCCCTCGGCGGCGTACACCTCGATGATGCCCTGGCCGATCCCGCTGGTGGATCCGGTGACCAGGGCGGTCCTGCCCTTCAGGCTCTGTCCCACGTTGCGCTCCCGCCTTATCGTTGTTCGATCTTCTCGCGCTTCACGGCCGTCACCCCGGCGGGGCGCACCATCTCCACGTGCATGATGCCGTCCTCGTCGTAAGGCGCCGAGGCCGTTGCGAACCCGAAGCCCTCGTAGAACTGCTCCAGGTAGCGCTGTGCCCCGATGCGCAATGCCCGCCCCGGCCAGAGCTTCTCGGCCTGCGCGATCGACTCGCGCATGAGGTCCATGCCGATGCCGGTGCGCCGCGCCACGGCGGTGGTGAGCACGCGCCCGATCGAAGGCTCCGGGTACTTCACGCCGGGCGGCACGAGGCGCGAATAGGCATGCACCACTGCGTCGTCGCCGCGGCCGATCAGGTGCCAGCACTGCGGATCGGCGCCGTCCACGTCCTGGAACGGGCACTTCTGCTCGAGCACGAACACGGCGACGCGTGCCTGGTAAAGATCGTGGATGTCGCGCGGCGACAGGTCATCGAAGCGCGAGAAGGTCCACTTCATCGAATCGGGCCCCGGCCTACGCCGGGGTCACGGCCGCTTTCGCCAGATGCAGCCATGTCTCGACGACGGTGTCCGGGTTCAGCGACATCGATTCGATCCCTTCCTGCATGAGCCACTCGGCGAGGTCCGGATAGTCGCTCGGGCCCTGGCCGCAGATGCCCACGTACTTGTTGGCCTTGCGGCACGCCTGGATCGCGAGGTGGAGCATTCGCTTCACGGCCGCGTCGCGCTCGTCGAAGGCCTCCATCACCAGGCCCGAGTCGCGGTCGAGCGCGAGGGTGAGCTGCGTCATGTCGTTGGAGCCGATCGAGAAGCCGTCGAAGTGCTTGAGGAACTCGTCGGCGAGGATCGCGTTGGACGGGATCTCGCACATCATCACGATCCGAAGCCCGTTCCTGCCGCGCTCCAGGCCGTACTCCTTCATGATCGCGAGGACCTGCTCGCCCTCCTTCACCGTGCGCACGAACGGGATCATGAGCTCCACGTTGGTGAGCCCCATCACGTCGCGGACCTTCTTCATCGCCTCGCATTCCAGCCGGAAGCACTCGCGGAAGGAAGACGCGATGTAGCGCGAGGCGCCGCGGAAGCCCAGCATCGGGTTCTCCTCGGTGGGCTCGTACTTGGTGCCGCCCACGAGGTTGCGGTACTCGTTGGACTTGAAGTCCGACAGGCGCACGATCACCTTCTTGGGCCAGAAGGCCGCGGCGATCGTGGCCACGCCTTCGACGATCTTCTCGGCATAGAACTTCACCGGGTTCTCGTAGCCGCGCGACTGGCGCGCCACCTGCGCCTTCAGGTCCGCGGGCAGCGAGGCGAACTCGAGGCACGCCTTGGGGTGGATCCCGATCGTGTTGGAGATGATGAATTCCAGCCGCGCGAGGCCCACGCCCTCGTTGGGAAGCTGGCAGAAATCGAACGCGAGCTGCGGATTGCCCACGTTCATCGCGATCTTCACGGGAATGGACGGCATCTTCGCCAGCTCGACCTCGACGGCCTCGAAGTCCATCCTGCCCTCGTAGATGTAGCCCGTGTCGCCCTCGGCGCAGGAGACCGTGACCTCGGCGCCTTCCGCGATCCTGTCGGTGGCATCCTCGCATCCCACCACCGCCGGCACGCCCAGCTCGCGCGCGATGATCGCGGCATGGCATGTCCTGCCGCCTCTATTGGTGACGATGGCCGAGGCGCGCTTCATCACCGGCTCCCAGTTGGGATCGGTCATGTCGGTCACCAGCACGTCGCCGTCCTGCACGCAGCTGATCTGGGAGACGTCCATGATCACCCGCACCTTGCCCTGGCCGATCTTCGAGCCGATGGCGCGGCCCGACGCGAGCACCATGCCGCGCTTGCCGATGCGGTAACGGGTAAGCGTGCCGCGCTTGTGCTCCTGGCTCTTCACCGTCTCGGGGCGCGCCTGGAGGATGTAGATCCTGCCGTCCTCGCCGTCGCGGCCCCACTCGATGTCCATGGGCCGGCCATAGTGCTTCTCGATGGCGAGCGCGTGGCGGGCGAGCTCCTCCACCTCGGCGTCGGCGAGCGAGAAGCGGTCGCGCTCGGCCGCGGGCACCTCGACTTCCTTCACCGATCTCCCGGCCTTCGCCTCGGTATCGAAGACCAGCTTGATCGCCTTGCCGCCCAACGCCCTGCGCAGGATCGCGGGCTTGCCGTTCGCGACGCAAAGCTTCGAGACATAGAATTCGTCCGGATTCACCGAGCCCTGCACCACCGTCTCGCCCAGGCCGTAGCTCGACGTGATGAAGACCACCTCGCGAAAGCCCGATTCGGTGTCCATCGTGAACATCACGCCCGCGGCGCCGGTGTCGCTGCGGACCATGCGCTGCACGCCCGCCGAGATCGACACCTCGGCGTGGGAGAAGCCCTTGTGGACGCGATAGGAGATGGCCCGGTCGTTGTAGAGCGAGGCATAGACGCGCTTCACGGCGTCCAGCACGTTCTCCACCCCGCGGATGTTGAGGTAGGTCTCCTGCTGGCCGGCGAAGGAGGCGTCCGGAAGGTCCTCGGCGGTGGCCGAGGAGCGCACCGCGAAGCTCGCCGCCACCCCCTGGGAAACGCGCTCGTATTCGGCGCGGATCTGGCGCTCCAGCTCGGGCGGGAAGGCGCCTTTCTCGACCTTGGCGCGAATCTCGGCGCCGGCCCGGGCCAGGGCCGAGACGTCATCCACGTCCACCTTGGCCAGGATCGAGCCGATGGATTCCCCGATCTTGTTGTGGACGACGAAGTCGTCGAAGGCCTGGGCCGTGGTGGCGAATCCGCCCGGGACCCTCACGCCGCTCGCGGCGAGCTGGCTGATGAGCTCGCCCAGCGAGGCGTTCTTCCCCCCGACGGTGGCCACATCGGTGTTGCGGAGGGTTTCGAGGGGAAGGACGTAGCGAATTGCCATGGGAGAATCGATTTCGGGTGACGTACCAGAGGGAATTTGTAATTATAAAGGACCGTTGGTTCCCTACTCCCGCCCACAACCCCTCCCGCCCATGTCCCAGCGCAGGCGCGCCTTCTTCGTCTCCGACCGCACCGGCATCACCGTGGAAGCGCTCGGCTCCTCCCTCCTCACCCAGTTCGCCGAGCTCGACTTCCTGCGCCTCACGCTGCCGTTCATCGATTCGGTGGACAAGGCGAGGGAGGTGGTCGCCCAGGTGAACGAGGCGCACCGCGACTCGGGGACCCGCCCGCTCGTCTTCAGCTCGATCGTCGACGACCCGGTCCGCGAGGAGATCAACAAGGCCGACGGCCTGGTGCTCGACGTCTTCGAGCGCTTCATCGTCCCGCTGGAAAGCGAGCTGGCCACCAAGTCCATGCACGCCGTGGGAAGGACCCACAGCGTGTCGAACGTGAAGGACTACAACCACCGCATCGAGGCGATCAACTACACGCTCTCCCACGACGACGGCGTGACCCTCCGGGGCCTCGAGGAAGCCGACATCGTCCTGGTCGGTGTTTCGCGTAGCGGGAAGACCCCGACCTGCCTCTACATGGCGATGCAGTTCGGCATCAAGGCCGCGAACTACCCCTTGATCCCCGAGGACCTGGAGGCGAACCGGCTCCCGGGCACCCTCGCCTCGCTCAAGCAGAAGGTGTGGGGGCTTTCCATCACGCCCGAGCGCCTGCACCAGATCCGCAGCGAGCGCCGGCCCGATTCACGCTACGCCGCCCTCGACAACTGCCGCTACGAGGTGTCCGCGGCCGAGAAGCTCATGAGGCAGGCCAACATCCCATACCTCGACTCGACCACCAAGTCGATCGAGGAAATCGCCACCCACATGCTGCACGCGGCGCATCTGGTGCGGCGCGTTTACTGATATGCGAAGATAACCAGAACCCCTGAGGAGAGGCCATGAAAACCAAGAACCGCATTCTTTCCGTCGCGATTTTCTCGTTGTTCGCCGCCACGGCCGCAGGATCGGCGAGCGCCCAGCAATTCAGCAACACCGTGGTTTTCGGCGACAGCCTTTCCGATGCCGGTTACTTCCGCCCGGTGCTGAGCGCCTTGGGCCTGCCCGCCTCGCTCGTCTCGCAGCTCGGCCGCTTCACCACGAGCCCCGGCCCGGTGTGGTCCGAGCTCGTCACCACGAACTACGGCGGGACGCCGGCGCCCAGCAACGCGGGCGGCCTCATCTTCGCCCAAGGCGGGGCGCGGGTCGCCACGGATTCCAGCTCCACGCCCGCCGGCGCGGCCCAACGCCCCGTGAGCACTCAGATCACCGAATACCTCGCGGCCACCAACGGCGTGGCCGACCCGAACGCGCTCTACGCCATCTGGGCGGGCGCCAACGACGTGATCCAGTCGCTGCAGGCCGCGGGAGCAGGCCAGATTCCCGCCGCCTCGCTGCCGGGTGTCATCACCACCACCGCCAATGCCGAGATCGCGCAGATCGCGCGGCTGCAAGCGGCGGGCGCACGCTACATCGTCGTATTCGGCCTGCCCAACATCGGCGCGACCCCCGGTTTCCAGGCGCTCGGGCCGGCTACCGCGGGAGGCGCCACCCAGCTTTCCGCGGGCTTCAATACGGCGCTCTTCACCGGGCTCGCCTCCGCGGGGCTGCACGTGATCCCGATCGACGCCAATGCGTTCCTCGCCGATGTCGTCGCCAATCCCTCGCGCTACGGCTTCACCAACATCACCGTGCCCGCCTGCAATGCCTTCCCGCCCTTCTCCACGGGGCCCGATGCATTCTTCTGCCCGCCCGGGAACACGGTTACGCCCGACGCGTCGCACACGTACCTCTTCGCCGACGGCATCCACCCGACCACCGCGGCGCATGCCGAGATCGCGCAGTTCGTGGAAGGCATGATCAGCGGCCCGGCCCAGTACTCGCTGCTCGCCGAGGTGCCCCTTCGCACGCGTGCGGCGCACGTGCGCACGATCTACGAGGGGCTCGCCTCCCAGGCGAACGACAGCGTCGGACGCTGGTCGGTCTGGGCGACGGCCGACCACGGCACGTTCGACGTCGACTCGTCGATGGGCGTCGTCGGGCTTAACAGCAAGAACAACTCCGGGACCATCGGCCTTTCCGCGCGCGTTTCGGAAAACGTCACCCTCGGCGTGGGCATCGGAAAGACGACGAGCGACTCCGGCTTCGGCGGGGACGGCGGCGGATTCCGCACGGACGAGACGATCTTCTCGGCCTTCGCCCAGGCGCAGTGGGGCGACCTCTACGGCAACGCCATCGTGTCGATCGCGGACATCAGCTTCACCGATGTCAGCCGCAACATCGTGATCGGCCCGACGGTGCGCACGGCCACCGCGAGCCCGAAGGGCTCGAACTCGTCGGCGTACGCGGACCTGGGCTACGACTTCCACTTCGGCCATTTCCGGGTGGGGCCGCTGGTGTCGTTCACCTCGCAGAGCGTGGACGTGAACGGCTTCGACGAGCAGGGCGCGGACTCCTCGAACCTGCACATCAATTCCCAGTCGCGCAAGTCCGAGGTCTGGAGCGTGGGCGTGCACGCCGCGATGGACATGCCGTGGTCGCCGTGGATTCGCGTGACGGCGGACAAGGAGCGCAAGGACGACGGCCGCCTGGTCACCGCGATCCCGTTGTCGCTCATGGCCGTGGGCAACAGCTACAGCATCCCGGCGTACAACTTCGACAACACGTTCAGCACCATCGCGATCGGCATTCGCGGCAAGGTCATGGAGCGGGTGGGCTTGAGCCTCGCGTACTACAACGTGTCGGGCCGCTCGGGAATCAAGGAAGACGGCATCACCGGCATGCTGGCGTACAAGTTCTGAAACGGGTCTACACCGCTTCGAACCTTCCGGAGGCCTACCTCCTCAAGGACCTCCTCGCCGACCGGGGCGTTCGCGCGCAGATCTTCAACGCGAACGCCTCGAGCGCCATGGGCGAGATCCCGCTGGACGCCGCGCTGCCGCAGGTCTGGGTCGAGAACCCGGCCGACAGTTCCCGCGCGCGCGCACTCATCGACGAGTACCTCGGCTCTTCCTCGACCGCGGGCGGCGTGCGAGTCTGCCCGAACTGCGGCGAGGAAAACCCGGGGACCTTCGACCTTTGCTGGAATTGCGGGGCGGGGCTGGAGACGGCGGGCTAGGGAAGCCTAGGTTCGGCTGCCGGCAAGCGCGTGCGCCGCTTTCAGCCGGCGCATCACCGGCTCGTTGAGCTCGCGATTCACCGAGTTCCAGCGGGCCGTGATCTTGTCGATCTCGGATTGCATCCGTGCCGCCGTCGCCGCGTCGCCGGTGGCGAGCGCCCAGATGGCATACTCCGCCCGCGCCTCGAAGGTCCCGAAGGTTTGCACGGCGTGCTCGTATTCCTCCCGCGCCTGGGCGCTGCGCGAAACCCCCGCGTACGAGCGCGCAAGCAACAGCGACACACCGTCCGGCCGGTACCTGGGACGGCTCTTTCGCAGCTCCTCGAGGTGCGGAATCGCGGCAGCGTACCGCTGGCACTCGATGAATGCCCTGGCGGCGCCGTAGCGAAGGTCCGGGTCGGCTGCGAAAGGCCCCTTGAGGGCCGACTCGT
>DATBEA010000303.1:0-3396 GCA_036276215.1 Usitatibacter sp. | reverse complement strand
AACCTGCGCGTCGAGTTCAATCGCGTGCACGGCTTCTTCATCGAGATCACGCAGGGCCAGCTCGACAAGGTGCCGATCGAATACAAGCGTCGCCAGACGATGAAGAACGCCGAGCGCTTCATCACGCCTGAGCTCAAGGCCTTCGAGGACAAGGCGCTCGCCGCGGGCGAGCGCGCGCTCGCGCGCGAAAAGGCGCTCTTCGAGGCGCTCCTCGATGCGCTCGGCACGCACCTCGGGCGCCTGAAGGAGATCGCCTCCGCTGCCGCCGAGCTCGACTCGCTCTCGGGCCTCGCCGCCTCGGCCGAGGCGCTCTCGCTCTCGCGCCCGGCGTTCACGGGCGAGGACTGCATCGACATCCACGACGGGCGCCACCTGGTGGTCGAAAGCCAGGTGGACCACTTCATCCCCAACGACACGCAGCTCACCCGCACGCGCCAGCTCCTGCTCATCACCGGCCCGAACATGGGCGGCAAGTCCACCTACATGCGGCAGGTGGCGCAGATCGCGCTCCTCGCGCACTGCGGCAGCTTCGTTCCGGCCAGGTCGGCGACGCTGGGCCCGGTCGACAGGATCTTCACGCGCATCGGCGCCTCCGACGACCTCGCGGGCGGGCGCTCCACCTTCATGGTGGAGATGACCGAGGCGGCGGCGATCCTCAATGGCGCCACCGCGAGGAGCCTGGTGCTGGTGGACGAGATCGGGCGCGGCACCTCGACCTTCGACGGGCTGGCGCTCGCCTACGCGATCGCGTCCAGCCTCGCGCAGTCGGTGCGCTGCTACACGCTCTTCGCGACGCACTACTTCGAGCTCACGCAGCTCGCCGCCGAGCTTCCCAACGTGGCCAACATCCACCTGGACGCGGTCGAGCACAAGGACCGCATCGTCTTCCTGCACCGCGTCGAGGGCGGCCCCGCGGATCGTTCCTACGGCATCCACGTGGCGCATCTCGCGGGCATCCCCAAGGATGTCGTGCGCGCCGCGCGCAAGCACCTCTCGCGGCTGGAGTCGCAGCTCAGGCCCGGGAGCGCCCAGCCGGACCTCTTCGTGCAGGACGCCGCACCCGCCCCCGAGGAGCCGCCCGGCGTCCTCGCCGAGGCACTGCGCGCGATGAAGCCCGACGAGATGTCGCCGCGCGACGCGCTGGAAGCCCTCTACCGGCTGCGCAAGCTCGCGGATGAAGGCGAATAGGCTCGCCGCCGCCGCGGCCCTCGCTTGCGCGTCTTGCGCGACCGGGCCGCCCTCCCCCGAAGGTTTTGCCTTCGGGGTCATGGGCGACGTGCCCGAGAGCGTGGCGCAGGAGCCGTACTTCGTCGCGATGATCGGGCACATGGATCGCGAGCCGCTCGCGTTCTCCATCCACGTGGGCGACTTCAAGGGCGGCGGCAGCTCCCCGTGCACCGACGTGCTCTTCGAGCAACGCCTCGCGCAGTTCGATGCGGCGAAGCATCCCATCGTCTACACGCCGGGCGACAACGAATGGACCGATTGCCGCCGCAAGTCCAACGGCGCCATGGACCCGCTCGAGCGCCTGGCGAAGCTGCGCGAGGTGTTCTTCCGCGGCCGCACGCACCTGGGCGGCGGAACGCTCGACACGATCGGCGAAGGCGCGCCCGGCCCCGGCTGCGGCGACTATCCGGAGAATCGCCTGTGGGCCCATCGCGGCATCCGCTTCGCGACGATCAACGTCCCCGGGCCCGACAACGACGAGGGGCACGGCGAGGCCTCCGATGCCGAGGCGCGATGCCGCGACGCGGCGAACCACGCGTGGATCGAGCGCGCGCTGCGCCTCGCGCTCGACAATGGCGACCGGGGCCTCGTGGTCGCGACGCAGGGCGATCCGTGGCTCACGCAGGCGAGCGGGTATGCCGCGCTCAAGGCCGAGATCGCCTCCGTGGCGCGCCGCTTCCAGCGTCCCGTGCTCTTCATCCACGGCGACACGCACGTCTATCAATGGGACACGCCGTTCGCCGACGCGGCCGGGGCCGTGCCCAACGCGCTTCGCCTGGAGACTTACGGAAGGCCGTTCGTGGGCTGGGTGCGCGTGACGGTGGAACCCGCCAGCGCCGCGGTCTTTCGCGTCGAGCCCAAGCTCGAAGCGTTCGTGCCCTAGGTCGCGTGCACTCCCGAATCGCCGTGCGGATGCCCGTGCTCCAGCTCTTCGGGGTTCGCCGGTCGCACGCTGCTCACCTTCGCCTTGAACCAGAGCCGCTCGCCGGCGAGCGGATGGTTGCCGTCCACCACGACCGATTCCGGCGTCACGTCCGTCACCGTGTAGATGAGCGCCTCGTCCTCGTCGTCGCCGGGGACGCCCTCGAAGCGCATGCCGATCTCGACCGTCTCGGGAAAGCGCTCGCGCGGCTCCACGCGAAGCAGCTCCGCGTCGTATTCGCCGAACGCGTCCGCGGGCTCGAGCGTGAGGTCCATCTCGTGGCCCACTTCCTTGCCCTCGAGCGCCTGCTCGACCTTGGGAAAGATCCCGCCGTAGCCGCCGTGCAGGTATTCGAGCTGGGCGCCCTCGTCCTCGAGCACCTCGCCATCGCAGTCCTTCAGCTCGTAGTCGAGCTTGACCACCATGCCGCCCTTAATTGGCATGCGCGATGGGCTTGGACAGCGCCTTGCAGGCCTTGAGCACCTCGTCGACGTGGGCGCGGGGGTTCACCTCGCGCATGATGTGGCGGACCACGCCCTTCTTGTCGATGATGAAGGTCGAGCGCAGCAGGCACGCCTTCGGGTGCCCGTCCACGACCTTGTCCTGGAACACCTCGTAGAGGCGCGAGACTTCCGCTTCGGTATCGGCGAGGAGCGTCACGGTGAGGCCGTTCTCGTCGCGGAACGCCTGGTGGGAGAGGACGTCGTCGCGCGAGACGCCGAACACGACCGTGTCCAGCTTGGCGAACTCGTTCTCGCGGTCGCTGAAGCCGATCGCCTCGATGGTGCAGCCCGGCGTGCCGTCCCTCGGATAGAAGTAGAGGACGACATTCTTCTTCCCCCGATAGCTCGCGAGATCGATGATCTCCATGCTGGCATCGGGAAGCTGGAAGGATGGCGCTGGCTGGCCTACGTGTAGCATGGCACCCGCTGTCGCTCTACAACTCGAATCGATTCTAGCCCATTTTGATGACGCGCAAGCCCCCGCGCGGACTCGACCGCGAGCAGTTCATGCGCCGATATTGGCAACGCGAGCCGCTGCTGCTTCGCGGTGCCTTTCCCGGCTTCGTGGATCCGCTCACGCCGCGCGAGGTGCTCGCGCTCGCCGGCTCCGGGGACGCGAACTCGCGCCTGGTGCGCCGTGAGCGCGGGCGCTGGTCGCTCGAGCAGGGTCCGATCCGCGCATCCCGTTTCAAGCAACTTCCACGCCGTGACTGGACCGTGCTGGTGCAGGACACCAACTTCTTC
>DATBEA010000302.1:0-6450 GCA_036276215.1 Usitatibacter sp. | reverse complement strand
CACCCTCGAAGCGAACGTGCGCGGAACGTGGCTCCAGCTGGAAGCCGCGCGCCAGGCGGGCGTGAAGCAATTCCTGATGGCCTCCTCCGACAAGGCCTACGGCGATTCCGACCACCTGCCGTACCGCGAGGACCATCCGCTCCAGGGGCGCTTTCCGTACGACGTCTCCAAGAGCTGCGCGGACCTCATCACCACGATGTTCGCCCGCACCTACGGGCTACGCGCCGGGATCGTGCGTTGCGGCAATCTCTTCGGCGGCGGCGACCTCAACTACAGCCGGCTCATTCCCGGCGTGATCCAGGCGAGCCTGCGCGGCGAGCGCTTCGTGATCCGCAGCGACGGCAAGTTCGTGCGCGACTTCCTCTATGTCGAGGACGCGGCCGACGCGTACATGGTGCTCGCCGAGAAGCTCGCGGCCGACGCTTCCCTGGGAGGGGAGGCGTTCAACTTCGGGCTGGAGATGCGTCCCACGATGCTCGAAGTGACACAAAAGGTGCTTACCCTGATGGGCCGCACCGACCTGGAGCCCATCGTGCAGAACGTGGCTTCCGCGGAGATCCGCGAGCAGTACCTCGATGCCGGCAAGGCGCGCACACGCCTGGGATGGACGCCGCGCCACGGGTGGGAAGAAGGACTCAAGCGCACCATCGCCTGGTACCGGGAGCATTTGTCGGGCGAAATCAGCGAAGCGCGGCGGGCCCAGCCGAAGGCCGCCGCCATGGAGACAGCAAAATGAAGAAGACACTCGTTTACCTGGGAGACCTGCGCTACAACTACTCGGGCGTGCTTGCGAACGACTGCATGCCGCTCGGGGTGGCGTACATGAAGGCGGTGATGGACCACGAGGACCAGGGGCGCGAGATCGAATCGCGCATCTTCGTCTACGCGGAGAGCCTGCTCGAGGCCATCAAGCGCGAGCCGCCGGACGTGATCATGCTCAGCAACTACGTCTGGAACGAGGCGCTCAGCCACTACTGCTTTCGTGCGGCCAAGGCGGCGAATCCCGCCTGCCTCACCGTGATGGGCGGCCCGAACATCTCGCTCGAGCCGCATCGCCAGCTCGCCTACCTCGACAAGTATCCCTTCGTCGACGTCTACGCGCTGGGCGAGGGCGACTTCCTCGCGCACCACATCGTGACCACGTTCATGGGCGCCGGCTGCTCGCTGAAGGGCCTGGGCGCCGTGGGGCTGCCGTCCTCCGTGTTCCGCAACCCCGAAGGCCACGCGGCGATCGACGAGACCAAACCCCGCCACAAGGAAGTCGAGGACATTCCCTCGCCCTTCCTCACCGGCATCCAGGACGAGTTCTTCGACGGCAAGCTCGCCCCGATGATCGAGACCAACCGGGGCTGCCCCTTCACGTGCACCTTCTGCGTGCAGGGCACCAAGTACTACTCGAAGATCCACAACTTCTCCGTGGATCGCATCAAGGAAGAGATCACCTACATCGCCAAGCGCATCAGGAGCCATTCGCCCAACATGGGCACGCTGCGCATCGCCGACTCCAACTACGGCATGTACGAGCGCGACATCGGGATCTCGGAGCACATCGGCCTCATGCAGAAGGAATACGGCTGGCCGACCTTCATCGACGCGACCACGGGCAAGAACAAGCCCGAGCGCATCATCAAGTCCGTCGAGAAGGTGAGCGGCGCGCTGGTGCTGTACCAGGCGGTCCAGTCGCTCGACGAGGAGGTGCTGCGCAAGGTGAAGCGCGAGTCGATCAAGCTCGAGGCGTACAAGGCGATCGAGATCCACATGCGCGGCCGCGGCCTGCGCTCGGTCTCCGACCTCATCCTGGGGTTGCCGGGCGAGACGCTGAAGGGCCACCTGAAGGGCCTGCACAGCCTGCTGGACAGCAACATCCACCAGATGCACAACTTCCAGGCGATGATGCTGAAGGGCGCGGAGCTCGAATCCCTCGAGTCGCGCGAGATGTTCAAGTTCGACACGCGCTTTCGCGTGCTGCCGAAGAACTTCGGGGTCTACGAGGGCGAGAAGGTGTTCGACGTGGAGGAGATCATCGTCGCCACCGACACGCTCCCCTACGAGGACTACATCGCCTGCCGCAAGTGGCACCTGGTGAGCAGCGTCTTCTGGAACGACGGCTGGTTCGAGAACGTGGTGAAGTTCGTGAAGCACCACGGCGTGGCCAACTCCGAGTGGTGGACCGCGATGCTGCCCGCCCTGGAGCAGGGCAGCCCCGCGGCGCGGGAATTCCTCGCGAGCTTCGTGGACGAGACCAACAACGAGCTCTTCCCCACGCGCGAGGCCTGCATCGAGCACTACGCGCGCGACGAGAACTTCGCGCAGCTGCAGCAGGGCGCGATCGGCGACAACCTGATGTACCGCTACCGCGCCATCGCCTCGTTCCACATCTGGGACGACATCTGCGACGCCGCGATGAACGCCACGAGGAGGCTCCTCGAGGAGCGCGGGATCGCGAAGAAGATCCCCGAGTTCCAGAAGTTCTGGAGCGACTTCCACCTCTATACGCGGCTCAAGCACGCCCACGGGCGCGACAAGGCGCAGATCCTGGGGTCGACGAAGGCCTACCTGCAGTACGACATCGAGGGCTGGATCGCGAGCGGCGACTTCGACAATCCCGCGGCGTTCAGGTATCCGAAGCCCATGCCCGCGGAGTTCCGGCTGAGCGAGGAGGGCGCGCGCGAGATGGAAGCCGCCCTCGCCGTGTGGACCACGCACATCAAGGCGCTCTCCAAGCTCGTCACGCGGATCAAGGTCGATTGGCAGGTGCGCGACTGCATCGCGGAACGCGCGGACGCCGAGGCGATGGCATGAGGGAGAGCATGGCCGCATGAGGGTCCTGTACGCCTACAACGAGTCGCGCTTCGCGGGAGGCGCCAACAACGCGCCGCTCGCGACGATGGCGGTGGCGCGGGAGCACGGCCTGGAAACCGAGCTCTTCACGCGCAGCAGCCGCGACCTGCCGAAGGGCTTGCGCGGGCGCATCCAGGCGGGCACGAGCGCCTTCCGGCCGCCCGAATCGGTGAAGGCGTTCGACGAATTGCTCGCCGCGTTCCGGCCCGACGTCGTGCACGTGCACGAGGTCTTCCCGCTGGTCTCGCCCTGGATCCTGCCGCGATGCACGCGCCGCGGCATTCCCGTGGTGATGACCACCGTGGACTACCGCATGACCTGCCCGGTGGGCACGCACGTGCGCGAGGGACGCATCTGCGACAAGTGCACCGGCGGGCGGGAGCACTGGGCCGTCCTGCACAACTGCCGGGAGAACATGGTCGAGAGCGTGACCGTGGCCATGTACAACACCATGGTCCGCAGGCTGCGTCTCTTCACCGATCACGTGGCGCGCTTCATCGCGCCCTCGGAATTCACGCGCCACTGGATGATCGACAAGGCCGGCATCCCGGCCGACCGGATCACGGCGATCTCCCCCGTGGTGCGCATTCCCGACCACGCCGTGGCCGATCCTTCCGCGGGCACCTACGTGGGGTGCGCGAGCCGCATCAGCCCGGAGAAGGGCATGGACACGCTGGTGGAGGCTGCGCGCCTCGCCGGCCTGCCGTTCTCGGTCTCGAGGAACGCGGCGAGCCTCGTGAAGGCGCACATGCCCGCGGACATCCCGGTCGTGGTCACGCACGACCGCGAGGAGCTCGACGCCTATTACCGCGGCGCACGGATGCTGGTCTTCCCCAGCCACTACTTCGAGACTTTCGGCCTGGTGGGCGCGGAGGCGATGAGCCACGGCGTGCCGGTGATCGCCGCGCGCGTGGGCGCGCTCCCCGAATTGATCGACGACGGCGTGAACGGAATGCTCTTCGAGCCGGGTGACGCGCGCGACCTCGCGCGCAAGGTCTCGCGCCTCTGGGACGATCCCGAGCTCTGCCGGCGCCTCGGGCAGGCCGCGCGCGCGAAGGCCGCCTCGCTCTGGAGCCCGGGGAGCCACTTCGAGCGCACCAAGGCGATCTACGACGCCGCCTGCGGGCGCACGCCGCTCGCGGCGAACGACGAGCCCGAGGCCGCCGTGCTGCAGATCGCGGCCGCGCGCCGCAAGCGCGCGGTGACGGGGGAGGCCGCCGAATGAATGCCGTAACGCTCGAGCGCGAAGCCGCTCCCGTCCGCGCCGTGGCATCCGCGGCCGCACCTGCCCCCTATCGTCCCGCGGAGCGCGCCGGCAATGCGGTCGAGCTCCTCGGCATCCGCGTGAACGACGTGAGCGCCACCGGCGTGCTCGAGTACATGGACTCGGCGATCCGCGGCGGGCGCCAGGCCGTGATCTTCCACGCCAACGCGTTCGCCGCGAACCTCGCCGGCCGCCACGCGTGGATGCGCGACGCCCTGCGCGGCGCGCAGATGGTGTTCTGCGACGGCGACGGGATCCGCTGGGGATGCCGCATCCTCGGCATCGCCGTTCCACCCAAGGTCACGTACGCGCGCTGGCTGCCGCTCGTGGGCGACTGGTGCGCGAAGGACGGCCACAGCATCTACTTCCTGGGCGGGCGCCCGGGCGTGGCCGAGCAGGCCGCGCGCCGCTACCAGGGGCAGCACCCCGGCATCCGCATCGCGGGGACGCACCATGGATATTTCGCGAAGTCGGGGCCGGAGACCGACGCCGTGGTGGCCGAGATCAATCGCGCGCGCCCCGACATCGTGCTCGTCTGCTTCGGGATGCCGGTGCAGGAGCGATGGGTCCACGACAACGCGGCGCGGATGGCAGCCCACGTCTTCCTCACGGGGGGCGCGGCGCTCGACTATGCCGCCGGCGTCGCATCGTTCACGCCGCCCTGGATGATCCGCTACGAGCTCGAATGGCTCTATCGCCTGTGGCGCGAGCCGCGTCGCCTCTTCACGCGCTACGTGGTGGGCAACCCCGAGTTCCTCCTTCGCGTGTTCGCCGAGCGGGCGAAGCGCCTTTTCCGAAAGGAAGCCCGCTCGTGAAGCGCGCCTTCGACATCGTGGTCACCCTGCTCGCGGCCATCACATGGCTGCCCGCGATCCTGCTTTCGATGCTCGCGGTGGTGGTGCTCGATGGCCCGCCGCCCTTCTACGTCTCGCTTCGCCGCGTGTATCGCCGCAAGTCCATCTACGTGTGGAAGTTCCGCACGATGCGCCGCAACGCCGACACCATCGCCAACCGCGACACGGTGCCCATGGCGGGCACGCGGTTCCTGAACATCGAGAAGGATTCTCCCCTCTATACGTGGGTGGGCCGCCAGATCGAGCGTTGCGCATTCACCGAGCTGCCGCAGCTCTTCCATGTCCTGGCCGGCCACATGAGCCTCGTGGGCAACCGGCCGCTGCCCGAGAACGTGATCGCCGCCCTGAAGGAGTCGATCCCGTGGGCCGAGGACCGGTTCGAGTCGCCCGCGGGCATCACGGGACCGATCCAGCTCGCCGGCCGCGATCGCCTCTCGGATGCGCAGCGCATCGTGCTCGAGTCGAGCTACTGCCACGTGGCCGCCTCGTCGTACTCGATGTGGCTGGACCTTCTCATCCTCTACTACACGGTGCTGGTCGTCGTGAGCCTGCATCGTCCCTTCACCTTCGCGCAGATCGCGGGCCTGATCGCCCGCTTCGACCGCGACAAGGTCCTCGATGCGACTGCCTTCGCCAATGAGCTCGAGGGTGAGCCCGGGCCGTTCCCGCCCCGGTAGGCGCGCGAAGCCGCCCGTGAAGGTCGCGCTCGTGTGCCCCACGGTCGGCCAGACCCGGCGCGGCTACGAGCGCTTCATGACGGACCTGTTCGGTCTCATCCGCACGGACGTGGATGCGACGTTGTTCAAGGGCGGCGGGGAACCGGCGCCGGGGGAGTTCGTGGTGCCGCACATGAAACGCACGGGCATGGTGGGGCGCATGGGAGGCAACCGCCTTCGCTACACGCGCCATCGCCTGGAGTTCGCGAGCTTCGCCGTCGCGCTCTGGCCGCACCTCGCGCGCGGCAAGTTCGACGTGGTCCACGCGATCGACCCGCCGCTCGCGCCCAAGCTCGCCGCGATGCGCAGGCTCACGCGTTTGAAGTACGGCTTCCTCTTCACCGACGGCGGGCCCGCGCCGTTCGACGCCACGCCCTACGCGGACGTGGTCCATTACGTCACCCCCGAGCAGGAGCGCGAGGCCCTCGCCCGCGGAGCGTCGGCCGCCAAGGGCTCCGTCCTGCCGGTCGGGGTGGACACTTCGGGGATGCCCGGCTCGCCCGAGCGCGCGGCGCTGCGGCGCCAATACGGCGTGGGGCCGGACACCTTCGTGATCCTCGCGGTGACCTCCCTCAACCGCCACCACAAGCGCGTGGACTACCTCATCGACGAAGCCGCGAAGCTGCCCGGCGACGTCCTGCTGTGGATCGACGCGGGCGTGCACCCCGATGGCGATGCGTCGCTGCTCGATGCGGCCCGCGAGCGCCTCGGCGCCAGGTTCAGGCACACCCACGTGGACTCGGACCGGGTGGGCGAGCTCTACCGGCTGGCCGAC
>DATBEA010000301.1:0-5913 GCA_036276215.1 Usitatibacter sp. | reverse complement strand
CCCTTTTTCCGCATAGCAGAAAAAGGGGTCTGACCCCAATTCATGCACCTCGAACTCGACCAGCTCACCAAACGCTACGGAAATACGGCCTCCGTGGATGGGATCGCGCTCGCGGTGGAGAGGAGCGAGTTCATCTGCCTGCTGGGGCCGTCGGGGTGCGGCAAGACCACGACGCTGCGCATGATCGCGGGATTCCTCGAGCCCGACGAGGGCGAGATCCGCGTCGAGGGAAAGGTGATTTCCAAGCCCGGGGCCGTGGTGCCGCCCGAGCGGCGCAACATGGGGATGATCTTCCAGAGCTACGCGGTGTGGCCGCACATGACGGTGCTGCAGAACGTGGCGTACGGCCTGAAGATGAAGTCGGTGCCGCAGCCCACGCGCGACGAGAGCGCCATGGCGATGCTGAAGGCCACGAAGCTCGACGCCCTCGCGCAGCGTTATCCGTCGGAGCTCTCGGGCGGGCAGCAGCAGCGCGTGGCGCTCGCGCGCGCCCTCGCCCCGCAACCCGGGATCCTTCTCCTCGACGAGCCGCTCTCGAACCTCGACGCGAACCTGCGCGGCGAGATGCGCTTCGAGATCCGCCGCCTGCACGACGAGTTCCGCGGCACCTCCATCTACGTGACCCACGACCAGGTCGAAGCCATGACGATGGCCGATCGCATCGTGGTGATGAACGCGGGGCGGATCGAGCAGATCGGCTCGCCCGAGGACGTGTACGACCGCCCGCGCTCGCGCTTCGTCGCGCGCTTCATCGGCGCTTCCAACGTGCTCGAAGGCCGGCGCGCGGGCGACCGGCACGTCGAGGTGGGCGGGCACGCGATCGCCGTGGGCCAGGGAGATTTCTCGGCGCCGGGCGAGCCCATGGGCTTCTGCGTGAAGACCCACGACGTGGAGCTGCTCGCCTCCCCGCCCGCGGGCGCCGACAACGTGCTGCCGGGATTGGTGCGCAGCCAGGCCTACCTGGGCAGCCATCGCGACTACATCGTGGACGTGGGCCAGGACGTCCTGGTCGCCGCGCCCGCCGCTTTCGACGTGCCGCCGGGAACGCGGGTGCACCTGCGCTTCGCGGCGGAACGTTGCCGGGGTCTGGTCCAATAACGAGGAGGAGGATTGTGATGATGCAAGCTCGAATCACCGCCATCGCCGCGGCGCTCGCGGCGCTCGCCATCGCCGCGCCCGCGGCAGCGCAGGAATCGACGCCCGCGATGGTCGCGGCCGCCACGAAGGAAGGCAAGGTCGTCTGGTACGCCTCGGTCGACGTGAAGGTCGCCGAGGAAGTCGCCAAGGCATTCAAGGCGGCCTACCCCGGGATCGAGGTCGAGGTGGAGCGCTCCGGCTCCGAGCGCGTGCTGCAGCGGATCAACCAGGAGTACCAGTCCGGCATCCACAACGTGGACATCGTGAACTCGTCGGACGCCTCGCATTTCCTCTTCTGGAAGCAGCAGAAGTGGCTGGCACCCCACACGCCGCCGGACGTGAAGAAATTCGCCGCGCAGTACAAGGATCCGGAGGGCTACTACGCGACGTGGCGCGCGTCCCTTTCCTGCATGGCCTACAACACCAACATCGTGAAGGAGGCCGACGCGCCCAAGGGCTACAAGGACCTGCTCGATCCCAAGTGGAAGGGAAAGCTCACCAAGGCGCACCCGGGCTACAGCGGCACGGCGCTCACGGGAACGTACGCGCTGGTGAAGGTGCTCGGCTGGGGCTACTTCGAGAGCCTCGCGAAGCAGGGCGTGCAGCAGCTGCAATCGACGACGGCCACGCCCAAGAGCATCGCGAGCGGCGAGCGCGCGGTGATGGTGGACGGCAACGAGTACAACGTCTTCATCGAGATGAACAAGAAAAGCCCGGTGAAGCCCATCTACGCCGCCGAGGGCACGCCCTTCATCTCCTCGCCCACCGGGATCTTCGCCCAGGCGCCGCACCCGAACGCCGCGCGCCTCTTCGAGAACTTCATCTACACGGCGAAGATCCAGCAGCTCCTCGTGGACGTGGGCGGCCAGCGCTCCGCGCACCCCGACGTGAAGGAGCCGGCGGGACGCACGCCGCTCTCGCAGATCAAGCTGCTCCCCGACGATCCGGCCGGCATGATGCCGCAGGTGGCCGACATCAAGAAGAAGTACGCGGCGATCTTTGGGAACTAGGCGCGAGACGCGAGGCAAGGGACGAGGGACGCCGGGAGTGAGGCGAGAAAGGGGAGCGGTCGACTGGACCGCTCCGTTCTCCATCGCGATGGTGGCGCTCCTCGCCGTCCTCGTGCTGCTGCCGATGTACTGGCTCGCGGTGACGAGCTTCACGGACGCCGACGGCCACGCCACGCTCGCGCACTACCGCCACTTCCTGGACGACGAGAGCTTCATCAAGCCGCTCCTCACCACGATGTGGACCTCGCTCGCGGTGGGGTTGCTCTGCATAGCCGCGGCCGCACCCATGGGCTGGCTCGTCGCGCGCACCGACCTGCCCTTCAAGCGCACCATCCGCACGCTCATCCTCGCCTCCTTCGTGACGCCGCCCTTTCTCGGCGCGTTCGCGTGGGTGCTGCTGGGCGGCCCCAACGCGGGACTCGTGAACCAGTGGTACTACGCGCTCACGGGGCTCAAGCCCTTCGAGGACGCATCGCTCGTGAACATCTATTCCGCGGGCGGGATGGTGTTCGTGATGGCGCTCTACACCTTCCCCTACGTGTTCACCTTCGTCACCAACAGCCTCGAGGTGATCCCGAGCGACCTCGAGGAAGCCTCCGCGATCCTCGGCGCGCCTGCGTGGCGAACCGCGATCGACATCACGATGCCGCTCGTGATGCCGGCGCTGCTGGCCGGGTTCCTCATCGCGTTCCTGCAGTCGATGACACTCTTCGGCGTGCCCGCGATCCTGGCGCTTCCCTCGGGGATCGACACGATGACGACCAAGATCTGGAGCCTCTTCCAGTTCCCGCCGCAACTGGGGCTGGCGGCCGCGGCATCGCTCCCGCTCCTCGTGGTCACGGTGGCGCTCCTGCGCGTGCAGGCGGGCATCATGGGCCGGCGCGGCTACTCGGTGATCGGCGGCAAGACCACCGGCCGGCGGCCTGTGAAGCTGGGCCCGTGGATCGTGCCCGCGATGGCGCTCTTCGTGTTCGTGCTCGGATGCTCGATCGTTCTCCCCTACGGCGTGCTGGGGCGCACCGCGTTCGTGAAGAACTGGTCCGCGCCCATCGAGGGCAACCTCACGCTCGACAACTGGAAGTTCGTGTTCTTCGAGTTCAGCCAGACGCGCCAGGCGCTCATCAACACCTTCGAGCTCGGCATCGCCGCGGCCACCGTGGGAACGCTCCTCGCCACCACGGTGGGCTACCTCGGCATCCGCAAGATCGTGTGGGGCCATCGCTACCTCGCCTTCCTCGCCACCGCCCCGGTCGCGATCCCCGGGATCGTGCTCGCGGTGGGACTCTTCCTCGCCTACACCCACCCGCCGCTCGTGCTCTACGGCACGCTCGCGATCATCTTCCTCGCCTACCTCACCAAGGAGATGCCCGTGGGCTACCAGCAGATCGCGGCATCGCTGAAGTCGGTGCATCCGGAGCTCGAGGACGCGAGCCGCATCTTCGGCGCGACGCGGCTTCGCGCGCTCTGGGACGTGACCGCGCCGCTCGTGCGCAACGGCGTGATCGCCACCTGGATCTTCATCTTCATCGGCTCGATCCGCGAGCTCTCGGCCACGATCCTGCTCTTCACCGTCAAGACCAAGACCGTCTCCGTCGCGATGTTCGACCTGCGGGAGAGCAATGACTGGGGACCCATCGCCGTGCTATCCATCACCATGCTCGTGATCACCTTCCTCATGATCACGGCGATCTACCGCTTCACCGACCGGAGGCCCACTTGAACGAACTGCCAACGCTCGGACTCATGCTCGGCGACTACACGGGCATCGGCCCCGAGCAATGCGCGCGCGTGCTCGCCGACAAGCGCCTCTCGGACGCCGCGCGCCTTCTCGTGATCGGCGACTCGCGCGTGCTCGCCCAGGGCCAGCGCGACGCCGGCGTGCGCTTCGACTGGAAGAACTACTCCGGCCCCGAGGAAGTGGACTGGGCGGGCGACGAGGTCCCCGTGATCGACCTGGGCAACCTCGATCCTTCCCAGGGTTTCCCGCGAGGGGTGGTCTCGGCGGCCTCGGGACGCATCGCGGGCGAGACGCTCGCCTACATGATCGACCTCGCGCTCGCCGGGCGCATCGACGGCATCGTCTTCGCGCCCCTCAACAAGGCGGCGCTGCACGCGGGCGGCTGGAAGTTCAACGACGAGCACCAGATGTTCGCGCACCTCACGAAGCACGAGGGCTACTTCGGCGAGATGAACGTGCTCGACAACAAGTGGATGTCGCGCGTCACCTCGCACGTGTCGCTTCGCACGGCGCTGGACCAGATCACGCCCCAGCGCATCGACGAGGCGCTCACCCTGGCCGACGCCACCATGCGGGGAGCGGGCTTCGAGCGCCCGCGCATCGCGGTGGCGGCGCTGAACCCGCATGGCGGCGAGAACGGGCTCTTCGGGCGCGAGGAGATCGAGGTCATCAAGCCGGCCGTGGAGAAGGCGGCCGCCCGCGGCATCGCGTGCCAGGGCCCCTTCCCTGCGGACACCGTCTTCATCAAGGGCTTCGGCGACCAGTTCGACGGCGTGCTCAGCATGTACCACGACCAGGGACAGATCGCGACCAAGCTGAAGGGCTTCAACCGCGGCGTGACCGTGACCGGAGGCATGAAGACCGTCTTCGCCACGCCGGCCCACGGGACCGCGTTCGACATCGTCGGCAAGGGCGCGGCCACCACCGGCGCGCTGGAGCAGGCGGTTCGCCTTGCGGCAAGGTTGGCCGCCGCCAACCGTCGTCATTCCCGCGAAGGCGGGAACCCAACCCAGGAATGAAAGGCATCATGAGCTCGGAAGGAATCACCGATTACGTCGCGGGCTTCGTCACGACCGCCACGACCGCCCACATCCCCAGGGACGTCGCCCACCTCGGCAAGCGATCCGTGCTCGACGGCATCGGCCTGGCGCTCGCCGGCGCGGTCTCGGAGCAGGCCGGCATCTCGCGCAAGTACCTCGAGGGCCTGGGCATCGCAACCCCCAGGGGAAGCACCGTGATCGGAACGACGCTGCGCGTGCCCGCGCGCTTCGCCGCCTTCGCCAACGGCCTCACCATCCATGCCGACGACTTCGACGACACGCAGCTCGCGGTCGCCAAGGACCGCGTCTACGGCCTGCTCACCCACCCGACCGCGCCGGCGCTGCCGCCGGTGCTCGCCATCGCCGAGCGCGACCGGCGAAGCGGCGCCGACATGATGCTCGCCTACCAGGTGGGCGTCGAAGTCGAGTGCAAGATCGCCGAGGCGATTTTCCCGCGCCATTACCAGCACGGGTTCCACAGCACCGCGACCTGCGGCTCGATCGGCTCGGCGGCGGGCAGCGCCAAGCTCCTGGGCCTCGACCGCGAGGCCACGCGGCGCGCGCTCTCCATCGGCGCCACCCAGGCGGGGGGACTGCGCGAGAACTTCGGCACCATGACCAAGCCCTTCCATGCCGGGCGCGCCGCCGAAAACGGCGTCGTCGCCGCCGAGATCGCCGCGCTCGGGTTCACGGCCTCGCCCAACGGCCTGGAAGCCGACCGCGGTTTCTTCCGCGCGGCCGGGGGAGGCTACGACGCCGCCATGATCGCGGACAAGCTGGGCGAGCCGTGGACGTTCCACTTTCCCGGCGTGTCCATCAAGCCGCACCCGTCGGGCTCGCTCACGCACCCCGGCATGGCGGTGATGATGGACCTGATCCACGAAAACGACATCAAGCCCGCGCAGGTGAAGCGCGTCTCCGTGGGCACGAACCACAACATGCCCAACGCGCTCATCCACCACCGCCCGAAGAACGAGCTGCAGGCCAA
>DATBEA010000300.1:0-26257 GCA_036276215.1 Usitatibacter sp. | reverse complement strand
TGCTCTCCGAGGAGGCCGTGCTCGGCTTCGAGTACGGCTATGCAACCGCGCAGCCCTTCGAGCTCGTGATCTGGGAAGGCCAGTTCGGCGACTTCGCCAACGGCGCGCAGGTGGTCATCGACCAGTTCATCGCCTCGGGCGAATCGAAGTGGGGACGCATGTGCGGCCTCACGATGTTCCTGCCCCACGGCTACGAGGGGCAGGGCCCCGAGCACTCGTCGGCGCGCCTCGAGCGGTTCCTGCAGCTTTGCGCGGACCACAACATCCAGGTGTGCGTGCCTTCGACGGCGGCGCAGTTCTTCCACATGATCCGGCGCCAGAACGTGCGCCCCATGAGGAAGCCGCTCATCGTGATGACCCCCAAGAGCCTGCTTCGCAAGAAGGAGGCCACCTCGCCGCTTTCCGATCTCTCGGCGCCGGGCTTCCAGGTGATCATCCCGGAAGTGGAGAAGCTCGCGGCCAAGAAGGTGAAGCGCGTGATCTTCTGCTCGGGCAAGGTGTACTACGACCTCGCCGCCGAGCGCGCGAAGCGGGGCATCGACGACATCGCTATCGTGCGCCTCGAGCAGCTCTACCCGTTCCCGCACGACGAGTTCCAGGCGCAGATCGAGCTCTACCCGAACGCGAAGAACATCGTGTGGTGCCAGGAAGAGCCCGGCAACCAGGGCGCGTGGCATCGCATCCAGCACTACCTGCTGCGCCACATGCGTCCCGACCAGCACCTGCACTATGCCGGGCGCAAGTCCTCCGCCTCGCCCGCGGTGGGCTACCAGCAGCTGCACGCCGAGCAGCAGAAGGAGCTGGTCGAAGCGGCATTGGCGCCGGATCCGGCATCGAAGAAGGAAGCGGCGTGAAGAGCCCCGAGACGCGAGACGTGAGACGCGAGAGGAAATCCCATGCAAGTTGAGGTCAAGGTACCCCAGCTGTCCGAGTCGGTCTCCGAAGCCACGCTCGTCGCCTGGCGCAAGAAGGCCGGCGAGGCGGTGGCGCGCGACGAGAACCTGATCGACGTCGAGACCGACAAGGTCGTCCTCGAGCTGCCTGCCCCGATCGCCGGCGTGCTCGCCAGGATCATCAAGAAGGACGGCGATTCGGTGACGAGCGGCGAGGTGATTGCCGTGATCGACACGGAGGGGAAGGCGACCGTGGCCTCGGCGCTGAGTCCGGTCGCCGCCGCCCCCGACAAGAGCATTCGAGGGCAGGCTCCGGCGGGGACCCAACCGGAGGCGAAGGCCGCTTCCCCGGCTGCGACGAAAATCGCCGCGGAGAAGGGCATCGACACTTCAAGCGTCCAGGGCACGGGCCGTGACGGCCGTGTCACGAAGGGCGATGTCACGGGAACGGCGGTGCCCGCAGCCGCGAAACCCGCGCCCGGCCCCGTCCAGGTTCCTTCGGGCAGCCGCGCCGAACAACGCGTCCCCATGTCGCGCCTTCGCCAGCGCATCGCCGAGCGCCTGGTGCAGTCGCAATCGACCGCCGCCATCCTCACCACGTTCAACGAGGTGAACATGGCGCCGGTGATGGAGCTTCGCGCGCGCTACAAGGACAAGTTCGAGAAGGAGCACGGCGTGAAGCTGGGCTTCATGTCGTTCTTCGTGAAGGCGGCGGTGCACGCGCTGCGCAAGTACCCGGTCGTGAACGCTTCCATCGACGGCACCGACATCGTCTACCACGGCTACTACGACGTGGGCATCGCGGTGGGAAGCGAGCGCGGCCTCGTGGTGCCGATCCTGCGCGACGCCGACCTCATGTCGATCGCCGACATCGAGAAGAAGATCGCCGACTTCGGCAAGCGCGCCAAGGACGGCAAGATCACGCTCGAGGAGCTCACCGGCGGCACGTTCTCGATCTCCAACGGGGGGGTCTTCGGCTCCATGCTCTCCACGCCCATCATCAACCCGCCGCAGGCCGCGATCCTGGGCGTGCACGCGACCAAGGAGCGGGCGGTGGTGGAGAACGGGCAGGTCGTGGTGCGCCCGATGAACTACCTGGCGCTCTCCTACGACCATCGCATCATCGACGGGCGCGAGGCGGTGCTGTCGCTGGTGGCGATGAAGGAAGCGCTCGAGGATCCGGCGCGGCTCATCCTCGACATCTAGGCCGCGACCGTGCCGCGCCGCAGGAAGCGACTCACCGCGCTCGGCATCGCGCTGCGCGTCTTCTTCTTCGTGGCGGGCTCGCTGCTCGTGGGGTTCCTCACGGTATTTCTCAACGCGGAGCTGGGGGTGTACCTCCCGCGCCACTTCGCGGTGTCGATCGCGGTGGGCGTGGCGGTGGCGGTCACCTTCTGGCTCTTGAGGCTCATGAAGCACCCGCCGATGTTCCTGAAGGACGTCCACCCGCTCGCCGCGGGGCTCTGCGCGGGAATGGGCGTGCACATCGCACGCCTCTGGCTGAAATAGGAAGGATTCAATGGCACAGCAATTCGACGTGGTCGTGATCGGCGCGGGGCCCGGTGGCTACGTCGCCGCGATCCGCGCGGCGCAGCTGGGATTCAGGACCGCGTGCATCGAGGGCTGGAAGAACGCGAGGGGCGAGCTCTCCCTGGGCGGCACGTGCCTCAACGTGGGCTGCATCCCGTCCAAGGCGCTCCTCGCTTCGTCCGAGGAGTACGAGAAAGTATCCAGGCACCTCGAGCCCCACGGCATCAGCGTGTCGGGCGCGAAAATGGACGTGGCGAAGATGCAGGCGCGCAAGGACGCCATCGTCACCAAGATGACCAAGGGCGTCGAGTACCTCTTCAAGAAAAACAAGATCACGTGGCTCCCGGGCTTCGGGCGCTTCGTGAAGGGCGGCGGCACCTACACGATCGCCGTGGGCGACGACGAGGTCGAGGCGAAACACGTGATCGTCGCGACGGGGTCGAAGGCCCGGCACCTCCCGGGCGTGCCGGTGGACAACGAGACCGTGTGCGACAACGAAGGCGCGCTCGCCTTCGGCAGCGTCCCCAGGCGCCTCGGCGTGATCGGCGCGGGCGTGATCGGCCTGGAGCTGGGCAGCGTCTGGCGCCGGCTGGGCTCGGAAGTCACGATCCTCGAGGCGCTTCCCGCCTTCCTGGGCGCGTGCGATGACGCGGTCGCCAAGGAAGCGGCCAGGCAATTCAAGGCCCAGGGCCTCGCCATCTCGCTCGGAGTGAAGATCGGGAAAGTCACCGCGAAGAAGGGCAGCGTCACGGTGGAGTACGCCGACGACAAGGGCGCGGCGCAGAAGCTGGAGTGCGACAAGCTCATCGTCTCCATCGGCCGGGTGCCCAACACCGACGGTCTCGGCGCGGAGAAGGTGGGGCTCAAGGTGGACGCGCGCGGCTTCATCGAGGTGGACGACCACTGCCGCACGAATCTGCCCAATGTCTACGCGATCGGCGACGTGGTGCGCGGCCCCATGCTCGCGCACAAGGCCGAGGACGAGGGCGTGCTCGCCGCCGAGCTCATCGCCGGGCAGAAGCCCCACATCGACTACGACTGCATCCCGTGGATCATCTACACCTCGCCCGAGATCGCCTGGGTGGGCAAGAGCGAGCAGCAGGCGAAAGCCGCGGGCATCGAGGTGAAGAGCGGCCAGTTCCCGTTCTCCATCAACGGCCGAGCGCTGGGCCTGAACGAGCCCGTGGGCTTCGCCAAGGTCGTGGCCGACGCGAAGACCGATCGCATCCTGGGTGTGCACGTGATCCATGCGCGCGCGTCCGACATCATCCAGGAGGGCGTGACGACGATGGAGTTCGCGGGCGCGGCCGAGGACATCGCGCGCATCACGCACGGCCACCCGACGCTGTCCGAGGTGATCCGCGAGGCGGCCTTGAACGTGGATAAGCGATCGTTGAACATGTAGCGGACATGAATCCTGGAACGCAGATGAACGCAGATGGAGCGCAGATTGCCGCAGATAAATTCTAGTCATGACGGTCGCGCAACAGGACGCTCGGCCGCGCATCTCCCAGTGCCTTATCCGCGTTCATCTGCGCTCCATCCGCGTTCATCTGCGTTTTCAAAGCCTTTCTCCTGATCCGTGCGGCCCGCCGAAAATCTCGAGCTCCAGCCGCAGGTCGAGGAAATCGACGCCGGCGAGTATTCGGGCCCCCTCGAGTGGTACTGGCACTTCAGCCAGCGAAGCGACTTCCAGGCCGACAGCGAGCAGCTGAAGGTCCTCGAGAAGCTGCAGAAGCTCTTCGAGGAGCTGGAGGACTACCGGCAATACCGGGCCGGCAGGATCAACCGCCTGGTGACCCAGCTGGGCGCGGGGAGGAAGCCCCCCCGGGGGATGTACATCTGGGGAGGGGTAGGACGCGGCAAGTCGCTCATGATGGACGCGTTCTTCAAGGTCCTGCCCCACAAGCGCAAGCGCCGCGTGCACTTCCACGAGTTCATGCGCGAGATCCACGCGCGCATGCGGGAGCTCTCCGGTCAGCCCGACCCCCTGGATGCGATCTCGGCGGCGATCTCCCGCGAGCTTCGGGTGCTCGCCTTCGACGAGTTCCACGTGAGCGACATCGCCGACGCGATGATCCTGGGAAGGCTCCTCGAGCTCATGGTGGAGCGCGGCGTCGTGCTCGTGATGACCTCCAACTACCAGCCCGATGACCTCTATCCCAACGGCCTGCAGCGGGCGCGGTTCCTTCCCGCCATCGAGATCCTGAAGCGCGACCTCGACGTGGCGGAGCTGGGAGGAGCCGTCGACCATCGCCGCCGGCTCCTCGACGCGCTTTCCGTCTACTACACGCCGCTCGACGACAAGGCCGACGCGCACCTCGCCATGTTCTTCGAGGCGATGACCAAGGCGACCTTCGCCGAGGACGGCGCGCTCGAGATAGGCGGGCGGTCGATCGCCTTTCGCCGCCGCGCCAAGGGCGTCGTGTGGTTCGATTTCCCCGAGCTCTGCGAGAAGCCGCGCTCGCAGGTGGACTTCCTCGAGATCGCGAGCGCCTACCACACGGTGCTCGTTTCCAACGTGCCGCAGATGACCGCTTCGCGTACCGACGTGGTGCGCCGCTTCACATGGCTCGTGGACGTGTTCTACGACCAGCGCGTGAAGCTGGTGCTCTCCGCCGAGGCGCCTCCCGAGGAGCTGCTGCGGGTGGGCGACGGCTCCTCTGCCGCCGAGCGCACGGTGCTTCGCGAGTTCGCCCGCACCGCGAGCCGGCTTCGCGAGATGCAGTCGCGCGACTACTTCAGCCGCAAGCATGCCTCTTCGGAGAACCCGCAAGTCCTCGCCCGGTGACGGTGTAGGCCGCTTCCTACAGCCGTGCGGGTAACCACTGGGCACACTGCAAGCTCGTGCCGCGAAAACAAGAGCAACCATGAACATGACCGGCCAGCCCGACCCCCATTCCATGGATCGACCCCACCGGCGTTCGACCGCATTGCTGCCGCCCGGCACGCTGGCGGGTCTCCTCGTGGCCGCCGTGGCTGCGCTCCTGGTCGCGATCGTCTCGGCGCAAAGCTCGGACTCGCGCGCCGTGACGGTGCGCCAGCTCACGCACATCGTCCAGGTGATCGACCAGGCCCAGCAGGTCGTGACGACAATGAAGGACGCGGAGAGCGGCCAGCGCGGCTTCCTCCTCACCGGCGACACGGCGTATCTCGAGCCGTACACCGCGGCGCGCTCGCGCTACGCCTCGGAGCTCCAGGAGTTGCGCGCGCTGCTGCCGTCCGACCCGCAACAGCGCCAGCGCATCGACCAGCTGACCGAGCTCGCGACGGCCAAGTTCGCCGAGCTGGAGGAGAGCATCGCGCTGCACCGCGCGGGCAAGGCGGACGAAGCCCTCGCCCTCGTTCGAAGCGATCGCGGCAAGGTGATCATGGACCGCTTCCGCGTGATCGCCACCGAGCTCGAGCGCGACGAGCGCGCGAGGTTCGACGCGAGGCGCGCGGCGTGGGAAGCCGAAGCGGGCACCCAGAGGGTCGTGACCTGGGGCGGCACGGCGATATTGCTCGTCCTCATCCTGGGCGCCGGTGTGCTCGCCTCGCGCGACTACCGGCTGCGCGAGCGCATGTCCTGGATCCGCACCGGAGAGAACCTCCTCTCATCGCGGCTGCAAGGCGAGCAGCGCCTGGAGGGCCTGGGCGAGCGAGTCCTCTCGTTCCTCGCCCATTACCTCGGCGCGAAGGTGGGCGCGGTGTACGTGCACGGCGATGGCGAATACTACCGGCGTGTCGCGGGCCACGGGCTCGACGCCACGACCCTCGCCGAGCACATGCGCCCGGGGGAAGGCCTGCTGGGACAGGCGGCGAAGGAGGGGCGCTCCATCCGGCTCACCGACGTCCCCGAAGGCTACCTGCCCATCTCCTCGGCGCTGGGCAAGGCAAAGCCGCGCGAGCTCCTCGTGGCGCCGGCCATCGTCGACGGCGAGGTGCACGGCGTGATCGAGCTGGGGTTGCCGCGCCGTGTGGACGATGCGGACCAGGAGCTCCTCGACCGGGTGACCGAGACGCTCGCCATCGCGATCCGCAGCGCCCGCGAGCGCGAGCGCCGCGAGGAGCTCCTCGACGAGACGCAGCGCCAGGCCGAGGAGCTGCAGGCCCAGCAGGAGGAGCTGCGAGTCTCCAACGAGGAGCTGGAGGAGCAGGGCCGGGCGCTGCGCGAGTCGCAGGCGCGCCTGGAGGACCAGCACTCGGAGCTCGAGGCGACCAACACCCAGCTCGAGGAGCAGACCCAGCGCCTCGAGCGCCAGAAGCGGGAGCTCGTGCACGCGCAGGAGGCGATCTCGAAGAACGCGGAAGCGCTCGAGCGAACCAATCGCTACAAGTCGGAGTTCCTCGCCAACATGTCGCACGAGCTGCGCACGCCGCTCAACAGCTCGCTCATCCTCGCGAAGCTGCTCGCCGACAACGCGCCCGGCAACATGGACGATGAGCAGGTGCGCTACGCGAGGACCATCCACGCCTCGAACAACGACCTGCTCACGCTGATCAACGACATCCTGGACCTCTCGAAGATCGAGGCCGGCCAGGTGGAGATCGCCGCCGAGCCCGTGAACGTCGAGGAGCTGCTCGCCCAGCTGCGCGCCACGTTCGAGCCGGTGGCCGAGCACAAGAAGGTCGAGCTGCGCATCGAGCGCGCCCTGAACGCACCCGCCACGATCACCACCGACAGGCAGCGCCTGCAGCAGGTGCTGCGCAACCTGCTTTCGAACGCGCTCAAGTTCACCGACCGGGGCGAAGTGTCGATGCGGGTCGCGCAGGGGCGCGACGGCCAGGTCGCATTCTCGGTGAGCGACACCGGCATCGGGATCCCTCCGGAACAGCAGGAGGTCATCTTCGAGGCGTTCCGGCAGGCCGACGGCACCACGAGCCGCAAGTACGGGGGCACCGGGCTGGGCCTTTCGATCTCGCGCGAGCTGGCGCGCCTGCTGGGCGGGCAGATCCGGCTGGAAAGCGCGCCGGGGAAGGGAAGCACGTTCACGCTGGAGATCCCGGTCCACCATTCGAAGGGGACCCATCGCGCGGTGGCCGTGGCGCCCGCGGCACCCATGACCGCGCAGGCGCCCCGGCCCGCCAACAAGCCGCGCGCGGCCGTCCCGCACATCGAGGACGACCGCAACGAGCGCAGCAATCCCGAGAGGCTGATCCTCGTGGTGGAGGACGATCCGCACTTCGCGCGCGTGCTCTACGACCTCGCGCACGAGCTCCAATTCGACTGCGTGCACAGCACGAGCGGCCTCGAGGCGATCGAGCTCGCGCGGCGCCTGAAGCCCAGCGGCATCCTGCTGGACGTGGGCCTGCCCGACGAATCGGGGCTCACGGTCCTCGAGCGCATCAAGCGCGATCCGGCGATTCGCCACATTCCCGTGCACATGGTCTCGGTCGAGGACCACACGCAGGCCGCGATGGGCATGGGCGCGGTGGGATACGCGTTGAAGCCGGTGGCGCGCGAGGACCTGGTGAAGGCGATGCGCCGGCTCGAATCGCGGCTCCAGAAGCGCGCCTCGAAGGTGCTGGTGGTCGAGGACGACCAGGTCCTGCGCGACAACATCGCGCTGCTGCTCGCGGGCGACGCGGTGGAGATCACGACGGTGGGCACGGTGAAGGAAGCCCTCGCCAAGATCGGCGCCGAGGCGTTCGACTGCCTCGTGACCGACCTGCAGCTCCCCGACGCATCGGGCTACGAGCTGCTGGAAAGCCTCGCCGCCGACGGCCGGCACGCGATGCTGCCGGTGATCATCTACACGGGCCGCGCGCTCACCCGCGACGAGGAGGTGCGCCTGCGCCGCTACTCGAAGTCGATCATCATCAAGGGCGCGCGCTCGCCCGAGCGGCTGCTCGACGAGGTGACGCTCTTCCTGCATCGCGTGGAGGCGAACCTTTCCGAGGACAAGCGCGACATCCTGCGGCGCGTGCGCCAGCGCGACGAGGTGTTCGAGGGCCGCAAGATCCTGCTCGCCGAGGACGACGTGCGCAACATCTTCGCGCTCTCGCGCGTGCTCGAGCCCCTGGGAGCGCAGATGGAGATCGCCCGCAACGGGCAGGAGGCGGTGGACCGCACCCGCAAGGGCGACATCGACCTCGTGCTGATGGACATCATGATGCCGGTGAAGGACGGCCTCACGGCCATCCGCGAGATCCGGGCGCGTCCGGACGTGGAGAAGCTGCCCATCATCGCCATCACCGCGAAGGCGATGGCGGACGACCGGCGCCAGTGCATCGAGGCGGGCGCCAACGACTACATCGCCAAGCCGATCGACATCGACCAGCTGGTGTCGCTGTGCCGCGTGTGGATGCCCAAGTAGGCGACCTGGAGCTTCGGCTCCTGCTGGAAGCGGTCTACGTGCGCTACCAGCACGACTTCCGCCACTACGCGAAGGCCTCGCTCCGGCGGCGCGTGCGCCAGGCCATGGACCGGTTCGAATGCCCGACGGTCTCTCGCCTCCAGGAGCGCGTGCTGCACGATGCCGACGCCTTCGCCGGCATGCTCCAGTACTTCACGGTGCAGGTGAGCGAGATGTTCCGCGACCCGGCCTACTTTCTCGCGATCCGCGAGAAGGTGGTTCCCGTCCTCGCGACCTATCCCTTCGTGAAGATCTGGGTGGCCGGCTGCAGCTACGGCGAGGAAGCCCTGTCGTTCGCGATACTGCTGCACGAGGAGGGCCTCCTGGAACGCTCGCTCATCTACGCCACGGACATCAATCCGGAGGCGCTGCGCGTCGCGCAGGCGGGCGTGTATGCGCTCGACCGCATCGCGGGCTTCAGCACCGCCTACCTTAGGGCGGGCGGGAAGTCGTCGCTCGCCGACTACTACACGGCCGCATACGGCAATGCGGTCTTCGAGCGGCGCCTGCGCGGGCAGATCGCCTACTCGGACCACAGCCTCGCCACGGACAACGTCTTCTCGGAGGTCGAGCTGGTCTCGTGCCGCAACGTCCTCATCTATTTCGACCGCGAGCTTCAGTCGCGCGCCATCGGGCTCTTCCACGACGCGCTGCCGCCGCGCGGCTTCCTGGGGATAGGCTCCAAGGAGAGCCTGCGATTCTCGCCGCACGGCGACGCGTTCGAGGAATTCGAGCGCGTCGAGCGCATCTACAGGAAGCGATGAAAGCCGGAACGAAAGTCGATGCCGTGGCCGTGGGAGGCTCCGCCGGGGGGCTGGAGGCGGTCTCGATGCTTCTCGAGGCCCTGCCCGAGCGCTTCGTGCCCTCGGTCCTGGTGGTGCTGCACATCCCGGCGGACAAGCCGAGCCTGCTCGCCGACCTCTTCGACCAGCGCTGCCGGCTGCCGGTTCGCGAGGCCATGGACAAGGAGCGCCTCGAGGCAGGGACGGTATACGTGGCGCCGCCGGATTATCATCTGATGGTGGAAGACCGCAACACGCTAGCCCTGTCGCGAGAGGCACCGGTGCTCTTTTCGCGCCCCAGCATCGACGTGCTGTTCGAATCGGCCGCCGATGCCTTCGGCGACGCCCTCACGGCGATCGTGGTGTCGGGCGCGAACGAGGACGGCGCGCAGGGCCTCGCGGCGGTGCGCAAGGCGGGCGGGCGCGCCTGGGTCCAGTCACCCTCGGAGGCCTATGCCGCCACGATGCCGGCGGCCGCGATCGAGCGCGCGGGCGCGGACCTCGTGGCGCCCATCCGCGACCTCGCCGAGCGGCTGGTGCACTTGCGCACCGGCCGGGTGATCGCGATCTAGGGGGAGGGACATGACGAAAGTGCTCGTCGTCGACGACATTGCGCAGAACCTCGTGGCGATCGCGGCATTGCTCGCGCGCCCCGGCCTGGAGATCCTGAAGGCCGCCTCGGGCACGGAAGCGCTCGAGCTCCTGCTGGTGGAGGACGTGGCGGTGGCGCTCGTCGACGTGCAGATGCCGCAGATGGACGGCTTCGAGCTGGCCGAGCTGCTGCGCGGCTCGGAGCGCACGCGCAGCGTCCCGCTCATCTTCCTCACCGCCTCGGCCTCCGATCCTGGCCGCACGTTTCGCGGCTACGAGACGGGCGCGGTGGATTTCCTGCACAAGCCCATCGATCCGCACGTCCTCAAGAGCAAGGTCGACGTGTTCGTGGAGCTGCACGCGCAGCGCCGGCGCATGGCCGAGCAGCTCGAGGAGCTGAAGCAGGCGCTCAAGATGAACGAGATGTTCGTGGCCGTGCTGAGCCACGACCTGCGCAATCCGCTCTCGGCGGTGATGAACGGCGCGAACCTGATCCCGATGCTCTCCACCGACGAGAAGGTGGTGAACACGGCCGCGCGCATCAAGTCTTCGGGCTCGCGCATGGTGCGCATGGTCGAGCAGCTGCTGGACATCGCGCGCGTTCGCGGCGGGCGGATCGAGATGAAGCCCGCCGAAGGCGACCTCCGGGAGCTCGTGGGAGCGGTGCTGGACGAGATCGGCCATGACGGGGAGCGATCCCGCATCGAGGTGAGCGCCGTGGGCGACATGCGCGGCGCGTTCGATCCCGACCGCATCGCCGCGGCGGTGTCGAACCTCCTGGGCAACGCGTTGCAGCACGGCGCGGGGGAGAGCAAGATCCGGGTCCACATCGACGGCGCCCGGGAGAATCGCCTCTTGCTTCGCGTCAGCAACGACGGCGTGATCCCGCCGGGGATCCTCGCCACTATCTTCGAGCCGTTCCATTCGAGCGGCCCCCAGTCGCGATCGAGCGGCGGCCTGGGGCTCGGCCTTTTCATCGTGAACGAGTTCGTGAAGGCGCACGGGGGCCGCGTGGATGCGCGCTCCGAGCCTTCGACGGGCACGGCATTCGAGATCGAGCTGCCGCGAGCGCCGCGGCCCGTCCACGCGGGCACCCTCTCGTGAGGGCGATCCTGCTCACGAAGGACCCCGCATTCAGCGCGCGCGTAGCCGACGTGGACGAGAAGGACCTTCCGGAAGGCGACGTGACGATCGCGGTCGACCATTCGACCGTCAACTACAAGGACGCGCTCGCCCTCGCCAATGCCTCGCCCATCGTGCGCAAGTGGCCGATGGTGGCCGGCATCGACGGCGCGGGCACGGTGGAAGAAAGCGCGCACCCCATGTGGCAGAAGGGCGACCGCGTGGTCCTGAACGGCTGGGGCGTGGGCGAGGGCCATTGGGGCTGCCTCGCGCAGAAGGCGCGCCTGAAGGGAGACTGGCTGATCCGCCTTCCCGCGGGGATGACGACGCGCGAGGCGATGGCGATCGGCACCGCGGGCTATACCGCGATGCTTTGCGTGCTGGAGCTCGAGCGGCTGGGAGGCACGAAGGAGCGCGGCGACGTGCTGGTGACCGGCGCCACGGGCGGCGTGGGAAGCATCGCGGTGGCGCTGCTTTCGGCTCGCGGTTACCGCGTGGTGGCTTCGACCGGGAAGCTCTCGGAAGGGGACTACCTGCGCGCGCTGGGCGCCGCCGAAATCATCGACCGCAAGACGCTCTCGGAACCCGGCAAGCCGCTGCAGAAGGAGCGTTGGGGCGCCGTCGTGGATTCGGTGGGAAGCCACACACTTGCCAACGCCTGCGCCCAAACCGTCTCCGAAGGCGTCGTCGCGGCCTGCGGACTCGCGCAGGGCATGGATTTTCCCGTGACCGTGGCGCCCTTCATCCTGCGGGGCGTGACCTTGCGCGGGATCAACAGCGTGTATGCGAGCCGCGAGCAACGGGAGAAGGCGTGGGACCATCTCTCCCGCGAGCTCGATCGGGAAGCCCTCGAGGCCATGAGCGCGGAGATCGGGCTCACCGAAGCGATCGCGCGCGCACCCGATATCCTCGCGGGCAAGGTGCGCGGAAGGCTCGTCGTCGACGTGAACCGCCGGGAAGCGGCGCCGTGAACGAAGCCGACCGCACGCTCACCCTCTACCAGGGCTTCTACGCCAACTCGATCGCCAACCCGCAGGCGTTCTGGTCGAAGCAGGCCGAGCTGATCGAGTGGCAGAAGAAGCCCGCGCAGGTGCTCGAATACACCCACCCGCCGTTTCGCAAGTGGTTCGTGGGCGGCGAGACCAACCTTTGCTTCAACGCCGTGGACCGCCACCTGGCCGATCGCGCGGAACAGCCCGCCCTCGTCTGGATCTCGACCGAGGTCGACCAGAAGCGCACCTTCACCTATGCCCAGCTCGCCGACGAGGTGAACCGCTTCGCCGCGACGCTCGCCGCGCTCGGGGTGGGCAAGGGAGATCGCGTGCTGATCTACATGCCGATGACCCCGGAGGCGGTCTTCGCGATGCTCGCGACCGTGCGGCTTGGGGCGATCCACTCGGTCGTGTTCGGTGGGTTCGCGGCCTCGAGCCTCGCCGCGCGCATCGACGACGCGCGCCCGAAGGTGATGGTGACGTCCGACGCCGGAATGCGCATGGGCAAGATGATCGCCCTCAAGCCGCTGGTGGACGAAGCCATGCGACAGGCGAAATCGCCGCCGCGGCACGTGGTCGTGGTCGACCGCGGCCTCGACAAGGAGGCATCGCGCATCCCCGGCCGCGACGTGGACTACGCGGCGGAGCGCGAGAAGCACGCGGGCGCCAAGGTGCCCGTCACGTGGCTGGAGTCCAACGAGCCTTCGTACATCCTCTATACGAGCGGGACGACGGGCAAGCCCAAGGGGGTGCAGCGCGACACCGGCGGCTACGCGGTGGCGCTCGCAGCCTCGATGCGGCACATCTTCTGCGCGAAGCCGGGCGAAGCGTACTTCTGCACGTCCGACATCGGCTGGGTCGTGGGCCATTCGTACATCGTCTACGGGCCGCTCATCAACGGCTCGACCACGATCATGTACGAGGGCGTGCCGATGCGCCCGGACGCCGGGATCTGGTGGCGCATCGTCGAGGAGCACAAGGTCACCTCGATGTTCAGCTCGCCCACGGCGATTCGCGTCCTGAAGAAGCAGGACCCGTCGTGGATGAAGAAATACGACACGTCCACGCTGCGCTACCTCTACCTCGCGGGCGAGCCGCTGGACGAGCCGACGGCACGCTGGGTCGCCGATTCGCTGGGCTGCGAAGTCGTGGACAACTACTGGCAGACCGAATCGGGCTGGCCGATCCTCACCGCGTGCCCGGGCGTGGAGGACACGCCGCGCAAGTTCGGCTCGCCGTCCTTCGCCGCCTACGGCTACCGCGTGAAGCTGAAGCACGAGGAGACCGGGAAGGAAGTCGGCGTGAACGAGAAGGGCGTGCTTTGCATCGTGCCGCCGCTGCCGCCGGGGGCGATGACGACCATCTGGGGAGACGATGCGCGCTACGCCGACACCTACTACAAGTCCTTTCCCGACGAGATGGTCTACACCACCTTCGATTGGGCCACGCGAGACGAGGACGGCTACTACTTCGTGCTCGGGCGCACCGATGACGTGATCAACGTGGCCGGCCACCGCCTCGGCACGCGCGAGATCGAGGAGGCGGTGCAGTCGCACCCGAACGTCGCCGAAGTCGCCGTCGTGGGCGTGCAGGACGAGCTGAAGGGCCAGGTGCCGGTCGCCTTCGCCGTCGTGAAGGACACGTCGAAGACCGCCACCCCGGAGCTCGCGGCCGCGCACGAGAAGGAGATCATGGCCGCGGTGGACAAGGCATTGGGCGCCATCGCCCGTCCCGCTCGCGTCTGCTTCGTGACGATCCTGCCCAAGACGCGCTCGGGCAAGCTCCTGCGGCGCTCGATCCAGGCCGTCTGCGAGAACCGCGATCCCGGCGACCTCACGACCATCGAGGACCCGGGCGCGCTCGATCAGATACGGGCGGCCGTCGCCCCAGTCGCCGGCGCGTGACCGACCCGTTCGCGCCTCCGAGGGCCAACCTCGAAGTGCGGACGGAGCAGGGTCCCGTCGCCGCAAGCATCAAGCGAGCGGCCTGGCTGGTCTGGATCTCAGCCGCGCTGTCACTGTCGTGGATCACCGCGGAATGGTTCGGGCTAGCTCCCATCGCGATCCCCGAAGAAGCGTTGGCGATCACGGTCGGCGGCACGTTTGTCGCGCTGGTGCTCTTCGCTTTCCTGGGCTGGAGGATCTACCAGGGGAGGAACTGGGCACGATGGGTCTTCACCGTGTGGATCGGGTCCGGGCTCCTGTTCCAGGTCGCGTCGCTCGCAAGCGCCCCGAACGATTGGAAGATCGCCGGCGTGATCGCCTGGCTGTCCAGCATCGTCCAGGCGGGACTCAATATCGCGACCATCGTCTTGCTCTTTACCAGGCAGGCGCGCCGTTGGTACCGCGGCGAAATCCCCGAGTGACCGTCCTTCGAAGTTTTGGCCGTGCTCAAACGCGCCCCGAGCGCTTCAGGTCGAGGTAGCGGTTCACGAGGGAGAACGCGAGCTCCGCGGGCGGCGTGTCGAGCAGAATCGCTCCGGACGAGCTCACCGCGCGAAGCGCCGCGACCCGGTCGCGCTCGTACACGGCGCCGGCCGCGTAGCGCAGCGCGTCCTCGAGGTCCGCCACGGGTCCCGTGCGCAGCTCGTCGATCACGGCCTCGCGCAGGTTGGCGAAGAGGACGAGGTGCCTGCGCTCGAGGAGCGCCAGCGCGGGCGCGAGCGTCTCCTCGTCCTCGTCGCGCATGTTGGACAGGACGATCACGAGCGAGCGGCGCTTCAGCCGCTTCGAGAGCTCGATCGCCGCGGAATGGTAGTCGGGCGGGCGAAGCGTCGGCTGCAGGTCGTAGAGCGCGTCGAGGAATACGTTGAGGGTCGCCCTCGATTTCCGCGGTGGCACGAAGCGCGGCGCTTCGCTCGCGAAAGTCATGAGTCCCGCCGCGTCCCCCTGGCGCAGGGCCACGTACGCGAGCAGCAACACGGCGTTCAGGACCTGGTCGAAGTGGGAGAGCGAGCCGTCGCGCGCGCGCATCCGCCGGCCGCAGTCCACGAGGAAGACGATGTGCTGGTCGCGCTCGTCCTCGTACTCGCGCGCGATGAGCCGCCCGCGCCGCGCGGTCGCCTTCCACTCGATCTGGCGCATCGCGTCGCCTTCGCGGTAGTCGCGAAGCTGGTGGAACTCCAGCCCCTCGCCGCGCCGCCGCCGTTGCAGCACGCCGATCTGCGAGAGCCGGTTGTCGGTCGCGAAGAGCGCGTAGTCGGCGAGCTCGGCGAAGTCGGGGAAGCAGCGGATCACTTGCGTAGGCCCGGCGCGGCTCGGCAGCTGCCAGAGGCCGAGCGGGGAGGCCACCCGCAGGTGCGCCGGCTCGATCGCCAGGTCGCCGCGCTCGGTTGGCCGCAGGCGATAGCGGAATTGCGCGAACCCGCCGGCCGCGATGGCGAGCGTCACCGGCAGGCCCTCGACTTCGCACGCGGCCGGATGATGGTCGTACACCTCGCAGCGCACGCCGTAGGCGCCGCGATTGTGGACGCGCACCACGCACTCGCGCCAGCGCCCGATGGGGACCGAGCCCGGGACGTCGCGCTCGAGATCGAGGTTCGCCGGCAACGCGCGCGCGGCGAGAATGTCGGCGAGGGCCGCCGTGCAGAAAAGCGCCAGCGCCGCCTGCCATGCGATGACGAGATCCTTCGCCCACGAAGCGGCGATCGCTGCCGCAACGAGCGCGCCCGCGATCCGGAGCGCGCGCCGCGAAGGAACCGGAAACCTCAAAGGCGGGGCGCCTCGACCAGTCCCAGCAGCTCGCCGATCACCGAGTCGGTGTCGCGTCCCTCGATCTCGAGCTCCGGCGTGAGCGAGATGCGGTGGCGGAGCACCGAGCGGGCCACGGCCTTCACGTCGTCGGGCGTCGCGAATGCGCGGCGCGCCATGAGGGCACGCGCCCGGGCCGCGCGCACCAGCGCGATGGAGGCGCGCGGACCCGCGCCGCGGCTCACGGCGCTGCTGTCGCGAGTCGCGCGGGCGAGCCGCACCGCGTAGTCGAGCACCTTGTCGTCCACGAGGAGCCGCGCCGTGAGCGCCTGGAGGCGCGTCACGTGCGACGGGTCGATCACCGCGGAGACCGATTCCACGCTCAGCTTGTCGCCGACGTTCCCCGTGGTGACCTGGCGCGTGAGGAGCACTTCCTCCTCGGCGCTCGGATAGCCGATGCGCGCGTTCAGCAGGAACCGGTCGAGCTGCGCATCGGGCAGGGGATAGGTGCCTTCGTGCTCGATCGGATTCTGGGTCGCGAACACCATGAAGGGCAGGGCCAGCACGTGCGCCTCGCCCTCGATGGTGACCTGCGCCTCCTGCATCACCTCGAGGAGCGCCGCCTGGGTCTTTGCGGGGGCGCGATTCACCTCGTCGGCCAGCACGAAGTTCGCGAACACAGGCCCCTTGCGCGTGGCGAACTTCCCCGACGAGGGATCGTAGAGCGTGTGGCCGGTGACGTCGGTGGGCATGAGGTCGGGCGTGAACTGGATGCGCGTGAAGGTGCCGCCGATCGCCTTGGCGAGCGCCTTCACGAGGAGCGTCTTGCCCAGGCCCGGCACGCCTTCCACGAGCACGTGGCCGCCGGCGGCGAGTCCCGTGAGCGCATCGTCGATGATGTCCGACTGCCCCACGATGACGCGCCGCACCTGCTCGGCGACCGATGCGAGCGTGGCGGCCGCGGCGTCGAGCTCGGTCGCGGATATGGCATGGGCTTCGTTCATTTCCTGGTTTCCTCCCGGGTCCTGGGGTTCGCGCGGCGCGCGAGGCGCGATTCGATGGCTGCGAGCTGCCCGATGGCAGCGACGAAATCATGGGCGTCCTCGACCGCGCCGCCGACCGCCGGCACCTCGCGCTCGGTGAGGCCCCGGCCGCGCGCGAAGCGCAGAGCCCGCTCGCGCACGGCGGCCACCAGGTAGCGGCGCTGCCCGCGCGACCACAGGAAACGCCCGCTCGCCACGATGTGCTCCGCGAGGCTTCGCCGGTCGATCGCCGCATCCGGCGTGAGCGGCCCGAAGCGGGGGATCACGCGCGCGAGCCAGAGCACGACGAGCAATGCTGCCGCGATCACCACCGGCCAGGCCTCGGTCCAGATCCATTCGCCCAGCGGCGGCGACTCGTAGCGCATGAAGAGCAGCACGTTCGGGTTCGCCCGGCCCTCGGCGGCGAGGAGCCATCCCAGCTCGGCGTGGTCCAGTTGCCCGATGGCGGTGTTGGCGAGGAAGCCGAACGACGGGAGCACGGTGACCCGGCCGCGGCCGGAATCGAAGGCGAGGCCCAGCACGCGCGAATGGAAGTCGATCCACGCGATGGGGGTGCGCGAGCGCGAGTCGCGGTAGGCCACCAGGGTCGGCAGCTCGGCGCGCAACATCGCACTCGCGCCCGGCCAGTCGAACGCGACCGTCGCACGGGGCGCCCTCAATATCGTCTTCGCGTCCGGTTTCGCGACCTTCGGCACGTCGCGTTCGATTCCGAACGCGTCCAGCATCGGATCGCGCATCTCCATCGGCTCGCCCTGCACGACCAGGTGGCCGCCGCGCTCGACCCAGGACGAGATGGATTGGACGTTGTGCGGCGTCATGTACGCGAGGCGATGCGCCGCGAGGAAAAGTGTCGCTCGCGGCGCGAGGCGCGAGAAGCCCGTGGGAGACTCGACGAGGTCGGTGCGTGCGCCCATCCGGCCGAGGTAGCGCTCGAAGGCGAGGAAGGGATCGTGGTGCGCCGCGGTTCCGGCCTTCACCCATACCGGCTCCTCCTCGAGCCGGAACCAATTCAGCATCACGTAGACGATGGCCGCGGCAAGCGGCGTCACGACGAGCGCGATTCGCGCGAAGGATCTTCGCTGCATCATGCGGCCCCGGGCTGGGGTGCGGCACCGGCGGGCGCGCCGGGCGAGGCGGCCTCGAAGGCGCGCGGCCATTCACGCGCGAGCGCGCGTGCGAGCTCCACGGGAACGGGACGGTGCCCGTAAGCGAGCTCCTGCCACGCGGCGACCAGGCGCTCGAAATACTCGCGGCGCGGCGCGGCGGCGGCACGCACGACGCGGCGCATGCAGTCGCCCTCCGTGTCGCCTTGCAGGAACTCCAGCCCCGCGTCCATGAAACGAACGAGCGAGGCCCGGTAGAGGAGCGAGAGCGCCTCGCGCAGCCGGGATCCATCCACCAGCGCGAGCGCCGCGACCGAAACGTCCTCGGGAAGCGACTCGGGCCGCACGTCCATGCCGAAGAGGAACTGCGGGCGTTCCCGTGACCCGCCCGCGAATCCGTGCAGGCGCATGTAGCGCGCGATGTGGTAGAGCGCGTAGACGGCGACGATGATCCCGGCCGCCCAGGCGAGGGCGCGCCCGGCGTTGGCCAGGATCGCCTGCAGCATCTCGAGCCAGGCCCAGTCGATGGGCTTCCTGGGCTTGTCGTCGGGCTTCCAGGTGGGACCGACGTACGCGAGGGCGTGGCGCTTCGACTCGTGGCCGAACTCCGGATCGGCGAGGACCGCCTGGATTTCGCGTTGCGCCCGGGCGTCCGCGGCAAGAGCCGGTGAAGGCGCCAACGACGCCGCGGAAAGCGCCACCGCCAGCACGACACCGGCGAGGGCGGCGGGGGTGAGGCGCGGCTGTGCCGCCTCCATGCGTCCCGCGAGCTGGCGGAAGCGAAGCTCGATGTCCCAACCCTCGAGCGTGGTGCGCCGCTGCAGGTAGAGCGTGAACCCGCACGCGACATAGAGCGGCTCGATCGCGGTGGCCGAGCACGCGGCGAGGACCACGCCGTAGAGCGAAGACATTCCGTTGCTGAAGCCGCCCTGGAACCACGCCTCGAACAGCGTGCCAACCGGCGTCTGGACATCCACCAGGAAGGCGATGGCGATCGCCGCGCCCACCGCGAACATGAGGTCCATCGCGCCCATCACGCCGAGGAGCCCGATGGCGGCGCCCCGACCGTCGCGGTCGAGCACGCGGATGCGCGAGCGGGCGTCGCGCCCCGAGAGCCGCTCGAGCTGGTAGACGGCAAGGTGCATGGAGCGGGCGAGATCGAACCGGCGCCAGAGAAGCCCTCCCACGATGCCGCTTCGCCAGGCGAGGCCCGGAAGCCTGCGGATGAGCGTGCGGATGGGAACGCGCACGTCGAAGATCTCCGCGGAAAGGACTTCGAGCACCACGCGGTCGAAAAGGGGCTTCAGCCACCACACCGTGAGCCACGCGAAGAAGGGACGGTCGGCAAAGACCGCCAACGACACGGCAAGCACCGGCGCGTAGACCACGATCCATGTCCCGTACACGCGCCGTGCGTGCTCGCGCACGAGCGCGAAGCCCAGGTCGAGCGCCTCCCACGCGTTTCGCGGCCGAAGCCTCACCGACATGCGCTCAAGGTCCACGCCGGCCTCCCAGGAAGAGGAGTGAAAGCGTGAGCAGGGCGGTGGCCGCGCCGAAGGCGAGCTTCGCCTCGAAGGGAATGCTCGCCCGCGACGACCAGAACGCCTCGATCACGGCGGCGCCCGAAGTGAAGAGCGCCGCCCCGTAGATGAGCGTGGTCGCCTGCCGGCCCCTTTCGCGCAGCGCCACCATGCGGCTCACGCGACCGGGCGCCACGAGCGCGTAGCCGATCATGAGCCCCGCCGCGCCGGAGAGCACCACGCCGAGGAGCTCGGGCGCGCTGTGGCCCGCGACGAAACCCCAGAACACGCGCCCGTAGCCGATCTGCGTGAGGTGCCCCGCGATCGCGCCCAGGAAGATGCCGTTGTAGAGGAGGGCCGCCAACGTGCCCAGGCCGAAGAAGACCCCGCCCGCGAGGCATTGCAGGTCGATGCGCACGTTGTTCGCGATGTAGAACCCGAACATCATCACGTCGGTGTCGACCTCGCGGCCCGCGCCGAAGCGCGGGTTGGCCGGGTCGTACATGGACTGGAAGTTGGCGAGCGCATCGGGAGAGACGAGGTAGTAGACGAAATCGGGGAAGAACTGCAGCGCGACGATCGCGCCCAGGAACGGCCCGAAGAAAGTCGCGGCCGAGGCGGCGAGGAAGGGCCACTGGCGGCGCGCTTCGGCGGGAAACTCCTCGACGAAGAAGCGCCAGAGCGTGCCGATCGCGCTGCGGCGCGTGCCGGCCCGGGCGCCGTGCACGGCGAAGTGCGCGGCGACCACGAGCGCGTGAAGTCGATCGAGGAGCGACGTGCGGTACTGCCGGTCGCGCGCCACCGCGAGCTCGGCCACGGCGCGGCGAAAGCGGCGCGGAACTTCGCGCGCGTCGGTCGCCGAACGCTTCTCGACGGCCGTGGCGAGCTCGCTCCATTCGGCTTCGTGGCGCGCGGCGAATTCGATCTCGTTCACCGGCGCTCCACCAGCGCGGCGGCGACCGCCTCCAGGCGCGCGACCGCCGCGGGTCCCTCGAGCCCGGCCACGAGGGGTGCGGCGAGCCCGGCGAGCTCCTCGCCGCGCTCGGCCGACCAGGTGGCGCGCCGCTCGGCGAAGTCGAGCACCGCGCGCTGCTCGAGCGCGGTGAGCGCGATCGCGGGGGCGAGCGGGCGCACGGGCTGCGCCTGGCCGCGGCGCGCGCCCTTGCGCGGGGTCGCGGCCTCGCGGTGGATCACGATGGTCCCGGCGGCGAGGTCGCCCAGGCGCCGGAACTGCCGGTCCATGGCCATGGACGTGAGCCCCACCATGTATCCGATGGGCAGCATGTCGGCCGCGCGCAAGACGTTGCGAAGGATCGCCGCGGGCCAGCGAAGCGGCGTGCCGTCCGCGTTCACCACCGCGATGCCGAGCGCCTTCTTCCCCGGGGTGGCCCCGTTCCAGAGCGCCTCGAAGAGGATGGGATAGAGCTCCCACATGACGAAGATGGCGAGGAAGTAGGCGCCCTCGCCGGCCTTGCCCAGCCACGTGAACAGCGCCGGCAGAGACGCGGTGAGGAAAAGCCGCAGCATGAAATCCACGAACCACGCGAGCGCGCGCGGCAGCGGTCCCGCCAGGCGCAGCGTGATCTCGGCGCCTTCGGGGAGCGAGACCGACTTGAGGGTGTCGATCACGCGGGCAACGCCGTCGCCCTAGGCCGGCTGCAGGAAGACGTCTCGATAGGAGGCGTAGAGCGAGCCCCAGATCACCGGCGCCAGGACGAGCCAGCCGAGCCCGACGGGGATGCTCGCGACGATCGCGAGCACGAAGAGGATGACCCCGTAGAGCAGGAACGGGACGAGGTTGTGCAGGCAGCCGCGGAAGCTCGAGCGCATCGCGGCCACGGGCGCCATGTCGTGGAACACCACCAGCGCGGGGGCGAACCAGATCGCCATGTAGAGCGGCATCGCGAGGAGCATGCCCACCAGCAACGCGAGGAGCATGAGCATCATGCTGGGCATGACGGTCCCGGCCACGTCCCTGCCGCCCCGGAAGAGAACGGGCAGGAAGGACGCGCCGAAGAGCGCGAAGACCACGATCATGATCACCACGAAACCGGCGAGGTAGAGCAGGCCCAGCAGCAGCAGCGATCCCGCGTTGCGGCTGAATCCCGCGAAGAGGTCGCCGATGTTCAGGAGCTGGTTGTCCTCGAGCTTCTGGCACCCGATCATGATCCCGGCGATGAACACCGGGAAGAGCATGTTGGTGACGATCGCGCCGAGGAAGGGGATCAGCGTGAGGATCACCCAGAGCACGAAGAAGATGATCGTCATGACGATCCACACGCCCGGCGATCGCAAGAAGAGGCGCCAGCCGTCGGCGATCCACGTCCCGCCGCGCCCGCCGGGCAGCTTCAGGCCCTCCGGAACGAGCTCGCCCTGGCCGGCGGGAGGCTCCTCCAGCGTGGCACGCGGCGGGGCGAACGGGTTGTCGCGGTCGGCAGGCGTCGACATGGGGTGCTCCCGGCGGGGTGGAAGGCTACTTGCTGCAGGGCCCGAGGTAGCGGGCTTCGAGGTGCTGCGTCATGTTCATCGGGTGGCCGGCCTGGTTCATGGCCATCTTCATGTCCATGGTGTAGCCGTCGCCCCGGAAGATGATCTTGTTGTCCGCGGTCATCTCGTGGGGTTGCTTGCATGCCATCGTATAGGTCGCGGAATCGCCGGTGATCTGCATGTTCTTCACTTCGCAGTTCTCGGGCGCCGCCTTGCCGTCGCGGCCGGCGCGGCCCATCTGGCCCTTGTCGATGTCCTCGGCCGTCACGCAATGCTGGAAGGTGTGGCTCTGCTTGCCCATGCCGGGCGGCATGCCCTGCATCTGGCTCATGTCCATGTCCATCTTGTACTCGTACATGCCCGCCTTCATGTGGCTCTTGAGCCCATCGAAGGGGCCGGCCAGCACGTTCGGGCAGCAGGCGGCGGCAGCGAGCGCGGCGGCGGCAAAGGGGGCAGCTCTCATCGCGGGAATCCTCGTCGGGTTGGTGCGGCGAGGATACCTAATTCCCGATCCGCGGGCCACCACGCCGGACCCACTAGAATAGCGGGGTTCATGCAGCCCGCCGCCCCACCCCTGGACAAGAAGGCGCTTCGCCGCGAGATGGTCGCGCGGCGCGACGCGCTCGACCCGGCCGAGCGCGCGAGGCTGGGCGCGATCCTCATGGAGCGCGTGCTGGCGCTTCCGCAGCTCGCCCGCGCGCGCTCGGCGCTCACGACGATGGCGATCGGGAGCGAATTGGACACGGCGCCGCTCATGGCCTACCTGCGCGCCGAAGGCAAGACGCTGGTGCTTCCGCGCGTGGGCCCGCCGCCGCGCCGCCTCGAGATCTATGCGGTCGAGGATCCGTCGCGAGACCTGGTGCCGGGCGTCTGGGACATCCCGGAGCCCGACCCCTCGCGTTGCCGCAAGCTCGAGCTCTCCGAGGTGGATTTCGCCCTCGTGCCCGCGCTCGCCATCGATGCGCGCCGCTACCGGCTGGGTTACGGCGCGGGCTACTTCGACGGGCTGCTCGCGGGGCGCGGCGCGAGCCCCTTCTGCGTGACCGCGCTCCCCGCCATGTTCCACGTCGAGCGGCTTCCGGCCGAAGCCCACGACGTGCCGGTGGACCTCGTGCTCTCGGAGCGCGATTGAGCGCGGCGTTGATCGACGGCAAGGCCATCGCCGGGGAGCTTCGCGGCGAGCTCGCGCTGCGCGTGGCGCGACTGCGCGAGCGCGGCGTCGTGCCGGGGCTCGCCGTGATCATCGTGGGCGACGATCCCGCGAGCGCGATCTACGTGCGCAACAAGGCGCGCGCCTCGCGCGAGGCCGGCATGCGCTCCGAAGTCCACGCGCTCGCCGCGGACGTGGGCGAAGCGGCGCTCGTGGCCTTCGTGGCGAAGCTCAACGCCGATCCGTCCGTGCACGGCATCCTCGTGCAGCTGCCGCTGCCGCGCCAGGTCGACAGCCGCGCCGTGATCGAGGCGGTCGCGCCGGAAAAGGACGTCGACGGCTTCCACTATTTCAACGTGGGCTCCCTCGTCTCCGGCGAGCCCGCGTTCTACCCGTGCACGCCCTGGGGCGTCATGAAGATCCTCGAGCACGAGGGCGTGGCGGTCCAGGGGGCGCATGCGGTGGTCGTGGGCCGCTCCGCGATCGTCGGCAAGCCCATGGCGCTGCTGCTGCTGAACGCGGGCGCGACCGTCACGATCTGCCATTCGAAGACGCGCGACCTCGCCGCCATGACGCGACAGGGCGACATTCTCGTCGCGGCGGTGGGGCGGGCGAGGCTCATCCGCGGCGACATGGTGAAGCCGGGCGCGGTCGTGATCGACGTGGGCATCAACCGGCTCCCCGACGGCAGGCTCGCGGGCGACGTGGATTTCGACGCCGCGCGCGAAGTCGCCTCGCGCATCACGCCGGTTCCCGGAGGCGTGGGGCCGATGACCATCGCGATGCTGCTCGCCAACACGGTGAAGTCCGCCGAGCGCGTGGCCGGCTTCGCCACGCGCGGCGAGACGCGGATCGCCTGAGGGAGGACCGATGAACCCTTACGCCCAGGGGCTCGAGCGCAACCAGGCCAACTACACGGCGCTGACGCCGGTCTCCTTCCTCGCCAAGGCGGCGTACGTATATCCCGACCGCATCGCGGTGATCCATGGGGACCTGCGCCGGACATGGCGCGAGGTCTACGCGAGGTCGCGGCGGCTCGCCTCGGCGCTGCGCAAGGCGGGCGTGGAACGCGGCGACACCGTCGCGGCCATGCTGCCCAACGTGCCGGCGATGATCGAGCTGCATTTCGGCCCGGCCATGATCGGCGCGGTCCTGAACACCCTCAACACGCGCCTGGACGCCGAGGCGATCGCGTTCATGCTCGACCATGGCGAGGCGAAATTCCTATTCACCGACCGCGAGTTCTCCGTCGTGGTCGCAGGGGCGCTGGCCCTCGCGAAGTCGAGGCCGCGCGTGATCGACGTGGAAGACGTGCTCTGCGAGTCCGGCAGCCGCGTGGGCGGCGCGGAGTACGAGGACTTCATCGCCGGCGGCGACGCGGATTTCGAATGGAGCTTCCCGCCCGACGAATGGGATGCCATCGCGCTCAACTACACCTCGGGCACGACGGGCAACCCGAAAGGCGTGGTCTACCACTACCGGGGCGCGTACCTGAACGCGATCAACAACATCCTCGACTGGTCGATGCCCAAGCACCCGGTGTACCTGTGGACGCTGCCGATGTTCCACTGCAACGGATGGTGCTTCAACTGGACGATCGCGGCGGCCGGCGGCACGAACGTGTGCCTGCGCAAGGTCGAGGCGAAGGCGATCCTCGATCTCATCGCGCGGCACGAGGTCACCCACTATTGCGGCGCGCCGATCGTGCATTCGATGCTCCTCAACGCGCCGGCCGAGTGGAGGAAGGGCATCGGCCACAAGGTGAGCTGCCTGGTGGCCGCCGCGCCCCCGCCCGCCGCCGTGATCGAGGGCATGGCGAGGATCGGCTTCGACATCACGCACGTGTACGGCCTGACCGAGACCTACGGCCCCGCGGCGGTGTGCGCGAAGCACCCGGAGTGGAGCGCGCTGCCGCTCGAGGAGCAGGTGAAGAGGAACGGGCGCCAGGGCGTGGCCTACCTGCTCGAAGAAGGGATGAGCGTGCGCGATCCCGAGTCCCTCGCCGAGGTGCCGTGGGACGGCGAGACCATGGGCGAGATCATGTTCCGGGGCAACATCACGATGAAGGGATACCTCAGGAACCCGGCGGCGACGGCGGAGGCCTTCCGCGGCGGCTGGTTCCATTCGGGCGACCTCGCGGTGATGCAGCCCGACGGCTATGCGAAGATCAAGGACCGCTCCAAGGACGTGATCATCTCGGGAGGCGAGAACATCTCTTCCCAGGAGGTCGAGGACGTGCTGCACAGCCATCCCGCCGTGATGATGGCCGCCGTGGTGGCGCAGCCCGATCCCAAGTGGGGCGAGACGCCGTGCGCGTTCGTGGAGCTGAAGGAGGGCGCCTCGGCTTCGGCCGAGGAGATGATCGAGTTCTGCCGCGCGCGCATGGCGCGCTTCAAGGCGCCGAGATCGGTGGTCTTCGGCCCGCTGCCCAAGACTTCCACCGGCAAGATCCAGAAGTTCCTCCTGCGCGAGCGGGCAAAGAGTGCGAGCGCCATCGAGTGATTCAAGGGAAGATCTTCGGAAACGCAGATGAACGCAGATGAAGCGCAGATGAACGCAAAGAGGAGGCCGGGAGCCTCGTGCCTATGCAGGCCATGCGTTTCAAAGCCCTGCGCCTGACATGACCACGATGCGCGAAGGACAGGTGAGATGCATCGATCCCCACGGGTGGCACTTCATGCGCTACACGGACTGGGGCGATCCCGGCAACAAGCGGGTGCTCGTCTGCGTGCACGGCCTCACGCGCAATGCCCGCGACTTCGACTACCTCGCCGAGCGGCTGTCCGACGCGTACCGCGTCGTGTGCCCCGACATCCCGGGGCGCGGGCGCAGCGACTGGCTGCGCGACCCCCTCGACTACACCTATTCGCTCTACGGCACCGACATCGCCACGTTGCTCGCGAGCCTGCACGCCGAGACCGTGGACTGGCTGGGCACTTCCATGGGCGGAATCATCGGCATGCTGCTCGCGGCGTCCCCGGGCTCGCCCGTGCGCAAGCTGGTGCTGAACGACGTGG
>DATBEA010000299.1:0-9181 GCA_036276215.1 Usitatibacter sp. | reverse complement strand
CTACATGACCATGGCCCTGGGCGCGTCGGCCTACTCGGTGGCGATCTTCCATTTGATGACCCACGCGTTCTTCAAGGCCGTGCTCTTCCTGGGCGCGGGCTCGGTGATCATCGCCCTGCACCACGAGCAGGACATGCGCAGGATGGGCGGGCTTCGCAAGTACATGCCGATCACCTACTGGACGGTGCTGGTCGGGGCGCTCGCCAATGCGGGGATTCCGCCTTTCGCGGGGTTCTTCTCCAAGGACTCGATCGTGGAGGCGCTGGCGGCCTCGCACGTGCCGGGCGCCACGTTCGCCTACGTGCTCGCCCTCGCGGGCATTTACGTGTCCGGGCTCTACTCCTTCCGGCTGGTGTTCTTCGCCTTCCACGGGAAGGAGCGATTCGAAACCCATCAACACGGCAGCCACGGGAGTCACGGCAATGCGGTCGAGGAGCCCGGGCACGAGGAGATGCACGGCAAGCCGCACGAATCGCCGGCGGTGGTGACGGTGCCGCTCATCATGCTGGCGATCCCGGCGATCTTCATCGGCGCGGCCGCGATCCAGCCGATGCTCTACGGGGGCTGGTTCGAGGGCGCCATCGTGCCAACGCAGACGATGAAGGAGCTCGCCGAGGAGTTCCACGGCTGGGGCGCGATGACCCTCCATGCGCTGGCGACCGTGCCTTTCTGGCTCTCCATCGCGGGGGTCGCGACCGCGTGGTTCTTCTTCATCCATCGCCCGGAGCTGGCCGCGGTGGTGCGAAGGAAGTTCGGCCCGATCGTGAACATCCTCGACCGCAAGTACGGCTTCGACGAGTTCAACGACTGGTTCTTCGCGGGTGGCGCCCGCAAGGTGGGCGCCGGGCTCTGGGCCTGGGGCGACCGCACGATCATCGACGGGATCATGGTGAACGGCACGGCGCGCGCCATCGGGCTCTTCGCGGCCTTCGCCCGGAAGATGCAGACCGGCTACATCTACACCTACGCCTTCACGATGATCCTGGGCGTCTTCGGGCTCCTCACGTTCTTCCTCTTCTACATGAGGGGCCTCTAGGATGGCCTGGCTTTCGCTCGCCATCTGGGTGCCGATCGCCTCCGGCATCGCGGTGCTCCTCATCGGCAGCGACCGCGATCCGGCCGCCACCCGCTGGAGCGCGCTCGCGGGTTCGCTCGCCGGGCTCGCCGTCTGCATCCCGCTCTGGACGGGTTTCCAGCACACGGCGGCCATGCAGTTCGTGGAGAACGTGCCGTGGATCGCGCGCTTCAACGTGAGCTACCACCTGGGCGTGGACGGCATCTCGATGCCGTTCATCCTGCTGAACAGCTTCATGACGCTGCTGGTGGTGATCGCGCACTGGGAAGTGGTCACCGAGAAGGTGGGCCAGTACCTCGCCGCCTTCCTCATCATGTCGGGGCTCATCAACGGCGTGTTCGCCTCGCTGGACGCGATCGTCTTCTACATCTTCTTCGAGGCGATGCTGATCCCGATGTTCCTCATCATCGGGGTGTGGGGCGGGCCCAACCGGGTGTATGCGGCGGTCAAGTTCTTCCTCTACACGCTGCTGGGCTCGCTCCTCATGCTGGCGGCCTTCATCTACCTCTACCAGCAGACCAACGGAAGCTTCGAGATCCTCGACTTCCAGAAGGTGCCGCTCTCGATGACGGCGCAGGTGCTCATCTTCCTCGCGATGTTCATGTCGTTCGCGGTGAAGGTTCCCATGTGGCCGGTGCACACGTGGCTCCCTGACGCGCACGTGGAGGCGCCCACCGGCGGCTCGGTGATCCTCGCGGCGATCACGCTGAAGATCGGCGGATACGGCTTCGCCCGGTTCAACCTGCCCATCGCGCCGGACGCCTCGCACCTCCTCGCCGGCTTCATGATCACGCTCTCGCTCATCGCCGTGGTCTACATCGGCCTGGTGGCGCTGGTGCAGGCCGACATGAAGAAGCTCATCGCGTACTCGTCGATCTCGCACATGGGGTTCGTGACCCTCGGGCTCTTCATCTTCAACGGCGAGGGCGCGCTGGGCGCGCTCATGCAGATGATCTCGCACGGGTTCGTGTCGGCCGCCATGTTCCTCTGCGTGGGCGTGCTCTACGATCGCGTGCACTCCCGCCAGATCTCCGACTACGGCGGGGTCGCGAACACGATGCCGGTCTTCGCGGCATTCTTCGTGCTCTTCGCGATGGCGAACTGCGGCCTGCCCGGCACGAGCGGGTTCGTGGGCGAGTTCACGGTGATCCTCGGGACGCTGAAGGTGAGCTGGTGGTACGCCTTCCTCGCCGCGACGACGCTCATCTTCGGCGCCGCCTACACCCTGTGGATGGTGAAGCGCGTGGTCTACGGCGCGGTGGCCAACGACCACGTCGCGAAGCTCTCGGACATCGGCAAGCGCGAGGCCGTGTTCCTCGTGCTGCTCGCGGTCGCGGTGATGGCCATGGGCATCTATCCCAAGCCCCTCTCCGACGTGATGAACCCCTCGATCCAGGAGCTGCTGCGCCACGTCGCGCAGCCGAAGATCTGACCGTGACCCAGGCCACCTTCTCGCTCGCCACCATGGCCCCGGCCATGCCCGAGATCGCGCTCCTCGCGATGGTCTCGATCCTGCTGGTCGCCGACCTCTTCTTCAAGGAGCACGAGCGCCACCTCACCTACCTCCTCGCGCTGGTGGCGCTGGTGGGCACGGCGATCCTCTGCGCCACGACCGTGGGCTCGGGCAGCATCGTGACCTTCCAGGGCATGTTCGTCTCCGACCTCATGTCCCAGGTGCTCAAGGTCGCGACCCTCCTCACGGTGGCGGCGACCCTCGTCCTTTCCCGAAGCTACCTGGAGCTTCGCGGAATGCTCACGGGCGAGTTCCTCTGCCTCGCGCTCTTCGGCACGCTCGGAATGATGGTGATGATCTCGGCCCACCACTTCCTCACGCTCTTCCTGGGCCTGGAGCTCATGGCGCTCTCGCAGTACGCGATGGTGGCGCTCCAGCGCGACTCGGTGCGCGCCACGGAAGCGGCGATGAAGTACTTCGTCCTGGGCGCCCTCTCCTCGGGCCTGCTGCTCTACGGCCTGTCGATGATCTACGGCGGCACGGGGTCGCTGGAGCTCTCCCGGGTGGCCCAGTCGATCGAGCAGGGCGGAACGCGCAACACGCTGGCGCTCTTCGGCCTCGTTTTCGTGGTCGCGGGCATCGCGTTCAAGCTGGGCGCGGCGCCGTTCCACATGTGGATTCCCGACGTGTACCACGGGGCCGCAACCCCCGCCACGCTCATCGTGGGCGCCGCGCCCAAGCTCGCGGCGTTCGGCTTCATCATGCGGCTCCTCGCGACGGGGCTGCAGGGCTTGAGCTCCGACTGGCAGCCGATGCTCGTGATCCTCACGGTCGCATCGCTCGCCGTGGGCAACATCATCGCCATCGCGCAGGCGAACCTGAAGCGCATGCTCGCCTACTCGACCATCTCGCACATGGGCTTCCTCACGCTGGGGATCCTCGCGGGCACGGAAACGGGATACAGCGCGGCGTTCTTCTATGTGATCGTCTACACGCTCATGACGCTGGGCTCCTTCGGCATGATCCTGCTCCTGTCGCGCGCGGGGTTCGAGGCCGAGGACCTCGACGACTTCCGGGGCCTGAACCAGCGCTCGAAGTGGTACGCCTTCATGATGCTGATCCTCATGTTCTCGCTCGCGGGCCTGCCGCCGGCGGCGGGGTTCCTCGCCAAGCTCTTCGTGCTCCAGGCGGCCCTCGACGCGGGCTACACGTGGCTGGTGGTCTACGCGGTGCTGCTGTCCGTGGTGGGCGCGTTCTACTACCTGCGCATCGTGCGGCTCATGTACATGGAGTCCGCGGTTTCCGAAGTGACGATCGACCCGCGCGCCGGCACGCGCTGGATGCTCTCGGCGACCGCCATCGCCACGCTCGTCCTGGGCCTCGTGCCCGCGCCGCTCCTGGACCTCTGCGCCCGCGCCATCACGGCGTCCATGTAGGTGGCGAAGCCGCCGGAATTCACCGCGGATTTTACCGAGTCCACGATTTCCTCGGAGCTCGCCTACGACGGCGGGCTGCTCAAGGTCTACCGCGACAAGGTGCGCCTCCACGACGGCAGCACGGCGTGGCGCGAGTACGTGAAGCACCCGGGCGCGGTGATGATCCTCGCCTTCGTGGACGACGACACGATCCTGCTCGAGCGCCAGTATCGCTATCCGAAGCACCGGCATTTCGTCGAGATTCCCGCCGGCAAGCTCGAGGCGGGCGAGCCGGCGCTCGACACCGCGCGGCGCGAGCTCGTCGAGGAATGCGGCTACGAGGCGTCGGATTGGCGCCACCTCGTGACGATCGATCCCTCGATCGGCTACTCGACCGAGGTGATCGAGCTCTACGCGGCGCGCAACCTGAAGCACGTGGGCGCCGCGCTCGACGTGGGCGAGCACCTGGAATGCTTCGAGGCGAAGATCGGCGACGCGCTGGACTGGGTGCGCCAGGGCGTGATCACCGACACGAAAACCACGTTCGCGCTGCTCTGGTGGAAGCAGTGGGGCGGGCATCCGGACGCATGAGCGCCGGCCTCCCGCTGCCGAGCCAAAGCGCGTATCGTGGCGCATGGGGAGAGTTGAATAGTGTCCGACATCACTGCTGAAATCACGCTGCTGCCCGCTGGCCGCAGCGTGCGAAACGGGCCGCTCGTCGGCCGATCGCTCGGTTGCTCCGTGGTCATCGACGGCGTGCTCTACGAGGCGCGCTTCGACCTGAAGCCCGGCGAGTCCATCGCGCTCGGATCCACCGCCATCCTCGAGGGAAATTTCGGGGATCCCGAAGCGGCGCTCAAGGTGCTCTCGGTGGGCAAGGCCATCACCCTCTGGGAGCAGCGCGGCGCCATCGGGCACGGAAAGGTCCTGAAGCTCGGCAACGCAAGCTAGGCGCGAGCCGGTGGCTTCCGGAATCGGTGAATTCGCTCCCGCCGCGCCGCTGCTGCGCGAGATCGCGTCGTATCCCGGCGGCCACAAGGGCACGCCGCTCCTCGTCGCCGACGGCGTGCTCGACATCGCGCGAATCGCGGAGATCTTCCGCGCGCAGAGCGCGCTCATTCCCGGCGAATATGTCGAGCTCGTGAGCACGCGCCTGGCCGAGCTCGGCCCCGCCGGAGCTGTCGCAACGCCTTAAACCTCGCCAAGCCCGCGTCTCTATGCGATATTGGCTCGACAAGACATAGAGCCGGGGGGCCATGGCGGAGGAGGATCGCGTCGCGACACGGGTCTGGGACCTGCCCGTGCGCCTTTTCCACTGGGTCCTCGTCCTGTTGCTGGTCCTCCAGGTCATCACCGGCAGGATCGGCGGCAAGCTCATGCCCTACCACGCCTACTGCGGCTACGCGGTCCTGGTGCTGGTCGTCTTCCGCATCCTGTGGGGTTTCTTCGGCAGCACGCATGCGCGCTTCGCGAGCTTCCTCACGGGCCCGGCCGCGACCATGCGCTTCGCCGCGCGACTCTTCTCGCGCAAGGCCGTCCCGCAGGTCGGCCACAACCCGCTCGGCGGCTGGATGGTCGTGGCGCTCGTGGTCTGCCTGGGGCTGCAGGCCGCATCCGGACTCTTCGCCAACGACGGCGCGTACGCCGAGGGGCCTCTCGCCTCGAGGGTCGTCCTGGAAACGTCCAATGCCCTCACCGAGTTCCACCGCTGGAACCTGAAGGCGCTCCTGCTGCTCTCGGGCATGCATATCGCCGGGGTGGTGTTCCACTGGCTCGTGAAGGGCGAGAACCTGGTGGGGGCGATGTTCACCGGCGTGAAGGACGTCCCGGAATCGGCGATCCGCGAGCGGCGCGACGCGCTTCGCAAGAGCCCGCGCCGGCGCACCGCGTCGCGCGAGCACCGGCTGGCCTATTTCGCGAGCGCCTCGCGCGCGTGGGCCCTTTTCGCCATTTCCGTGCTATTGGTGGCGCTGGTCGTGCGGGGGCTTCATTGAGCGCGAGCTGGATTATTCCGCCCGGCGCGATGTTGTCGTTGTTGCAGGTGAAACCGCCGGGTGTGATTTTGCACATTGCATGGGGGTAGCCGTCAGGCAAGAGTAGCCGGCACGGGAAGGCCGAAGGGGGAGGGCCATGGAAAGCAACGGGGAGCAAGCCTGGTACGGGCGGGCGGTGCGCAGGGGTGCGCTCCTGCTCGCCGCCGCAATCGGCTCGCTCGCCGCGGCCGGCGGCGCCTGGGCGATCCCCCCGCAGGCCGAATACGTGGGCGAGAAGGCCTGCGTGAAGTGCCACGACGTCGAGGCGAAGCACTTCAGCGGCACGGCCCACGCCAAGCTCTTCCGCGAGAACCCCCGCACGCCCCTCGAAGGGCGCGTCTGCGAGGCCTGCCACGGCCCCGGCTCCCTCCACGTCCCGCGCGACAACCACAAGATCCGGGAGAACCTCGTCGGCTTCACCCGCGAGTGGGGCACGCCGGTCGAGGAGCAGAACGCCATGTGCATGGCGTGCCACAAGGGCGGCGACAGGCTCCACTGGCAGGGCTCGGCGCACGAGAGCGGCAAGATCGCCTGCTCCGATTGCCACAACGCGATGGCGCGCTTCTCGGTGACGGGGCTGCTGCGCAACGCGAGCATCTCGGAGACGTGCCAGAACTGCCACGCGCAGCAGCGGGCCGAGTTCCACAAGCGCTCGCACATGCCGCTGCCCGAAGGCAAGATGACGTGCACCGACTGCCACAATCCCCACGGCTCCACGGCGCGCCCGCTCCTCAAGGCCGACACCGTGAACGACGTGTGCTATGCGTGCCACGCCGAGAAGCGCGGCCCGATGCTCTGGGAGCATGCGCCGGTGCGGGAGAACTGCCTCAACTGCCACGAGGCCCACGGCTCCAACCACGACAAGCTCCTGGTCGCCGAGCGCCCGTACCTCTGCCAGCAATGCCACACGTCGCCGGCGCTGCACGCGGGGCAATTCTTCCGCGGCGACCAGAGCGCGGCCGCGGCGCTGCTGGGTGGAACCCCGAACCCGCGGATGATCGGCCGCTCGTGCCAGAACTGCCACGTCCAGATCCACGGCAGCAACAGCCCCTCCGGCGCGAGGTTCCAGCGATGAGGTGGCTCGCGGCCACCGCGATGCTCGTCACGGCGGCCGCGCATGCACAACTCGCGCCCACGCCCGGCAACGCGATGAACCCCGCAGGCGTGAACCCCGCGACGGCCGGCCGCTGGATGGACGAGGAGGGCATGGGCACGCGCATCCCCGCGGCGCGCACGCCCATCGGCCAGCTCTACAACATTCCCTTCGACGCGCCGGACGAGACGCCCGACAAGAAGGACCTCGGGTGGAAGAACGGCGGATTCGTCGAGCTGGGCGGCCTGCACGTCTCCGGCGACGAGCATAGCGCGGGCTTCCTGCAGTACAAGGACCTGAAGACCGGCTTCTACGTGAACAACTTCGCCGCGTGGGGCGAGAAGGCCTCCGAGGCGCGCTACTTCGAGCTCTCCGGCGGCGCGCTGGGCATGGACGACCAGTTCTACCGCCTCGTGTTCGGGCGCTACAACTCGTGGCGCATCACCGCCTTCTACGACGCGACGCCCCAGGTCTTCACGAGCACCTACCGCTCGCTCTGGCACGGGCTGGGCAGCGACAGCCTCACCCTCGACAACCTCACGCCGGGCGGGCTCGCGAGCGCGAACGCGACCCAAACGGCGATCCAGAACGCGCTCACGACCACGCCGTTCTCGACGCTGGAAGTCATCCGCAAGAAGGCCGGCGCGCGCCTCGACGTGCGGCTCACCGAAACGTGGCGGCTCTTCGCGAGCGCGAGCGACCAGAAGCGCCAGGGCTCGCAGCCCTTCGGCGCGGTGTTCGGCGGCGGCGGGGGCGGGGGCAACGTCGAGATCGCGCAGTCCATCGACTACTCCACCTACGATTTCGTCGCGGGCGCGCAGTACGCGGGCGAGCGCGACAGCCTCAACGTGAAGGTCTCGGCCTCGTTCTTCAGGAACGACATCGACACGATGACGTTCCAGAACCCGCTCTTCGTGACGCTCAACGGCACGAGCGGCCTCAGCCCCAACTCGTTCACGACCGGCCGGTTCGATTCCGCCCCCGACAACCAGCAATACAACGTGAAGGCCGAGTACGCCCGCGCGCTTCCCGAGCTCTATCGCGGCAACCTCACCGCGGCGGTGGCCCTGGGCACCATGCGCCAGGACGACAACCTCGTGCCTCCCAGCGAGTTCAGCCTCGCCGGCGGCACCGTGAGCCCGGGTGGGGTGCCGCTCGCCAACCAATGGAACACCGTGGACGCGCTCTCGCGCACTTCGGCGCGCGCGCGCATCGACACCGCCATGGGCGACCTGGGCCTTTCGATCAAGCCGGCGAAAGACCTGGACGTGCGCGGCAAGGTGCACTACTACGAGACGCACAACTTCATGTCCTACCAGGCGTGCAACCCGCTCACGGGCCAATGGGGGCGCCTGCTCAACGACGGCAGCGGCACGTCGCTCCTCCTCGCCAACACGCTCGCCGGCGCCAACCCGGGGGGAACCTCGCCCAACGCGTTCAACGCGGCGGGCTGCGACATCGCGGCCCTGCGCGCGCTCGGCATCGCGCCCAGCGTGGGCAACGTCCCGCTCGCCAGCATCCCCTACGACGTGAAGCAGCTCGTGGCGAGCATCACGGCCGACTACCGGTTGGCCCGCGCCGCGAGCGTGAACGCGGCGCTCGAGCGCGAGAGCTTCCGGCGCGACTACCGCGAGCGCGACGAGACGTGGGAAGACAAGCTGAAGCTCGCCTACGTGAACCGGGGAATCATCGCGGGGAGCATCCGCGTCACCTACGAATACGACTCGCGCGGGGGTAGCGCGTACGACACCAATCCCTACGAGCCTTTCTACAGCGCGAGCGTGGGCCCTGTCCCCGCCGTCAACGGCCAGAACATGGCGAGCTGGCTGCACACGATCGGCCAGTTCCGCAGCTTCGACCTGGCCGACCGCAAGCAGAACATCCTGAACGGCCGCGTGGACTACGCCGTCACGCAGGACCTGGACGGCGCGATGACGCTGCAGCTGAAGGACGCCGACTATCCGTCCGACCTGGGGCGCGTGGGCCACCAGAGGACCGGCTCCGCGAACTTCGACCTCAGCTATCGCGCCGGGTCCAACGCGGTGGTCTACGGCTATTACTCGTTCCAGTCGGCGCAGATGGAGCAGAAGGGCGTGCAGCCCAACAGCTGCA
>DATBEA010000298.1:0-10843 GCA_036276215.1 Usitatibacter sp. | reverse complement strand
ACCGGGTACGACTTCAAGGTGGTCGAGGCGCCGATCTTCGAGCGGGGGCGCGGCGACTGGAAGGACGAGCAGGTGCTGGCGCCCACCGTGATCGAGGACGACGGGCGCCTGAAGATGTGGTTCGCCGGCGAGACCCGCAGGGGCGGCTACCTGTACTCCATCGGCTTCGCGAGCCGCAAGTATCCCTGAGGCCATGGGGGTCGTGCGCATCCTCGCCGTGAACCTCGCGTTGCTCGCGGCGCTGGTGCTCGGGGGCGACTTCGTGCTCACGCAGGTAAAACCCCTGCCGGAGAACCCCGACAGGGAATTCCGCATCCAGGACCCGGTGTACTCCCATACGTTGAAGCCCATGTACTCGAGCGATCGCGTCCAATGGGGCAACCTGCGATTCCCGGTGCGGACCAATTCGCTCGGGTTCCGGGACGCCACGATGCGCGTCGTCTCGAAGCAGCCGCAGGGCAAGCGCCGCCTGGTGATCATCGGCGACTCCTTCACCGAGGGGATCGGGCTTGGCTGGGACGAGACCTTCGTGGGCCGGTTCGCGAAGGCCGAGCCGCAGCTGGAGGTCCTCGACGCGGGCGTGCTCTCTTACGCGCCCTCCGTGTACTACCGCAAGACCGCCTGGCTCCTCGATTCGGGCTACGCCTTCGACGAGCTCCTCGTCTACATCGACATCTCCGACCTCCAGGACGAGGCCCTCGCGTACCGCGAGCGCGCCGACGGCACGATCGAGTACGTGGGCTACGGCATCAACTACTGGGCAACCGTGGCGAATCCCACGATGTCCGATCCGAAATGGAACGCGCCGGGCACCGCGTCGGCGACACCGGCCTGGAAGTCGTGGATGAAGGCGCATTTCGCGTACTCGAACTTCGCGTACACGATGCTCAAGGCGAAGCTGCACGAGCAGGAGACGCCGCGCAAGATCCTGCGCAGCTACTGGACGGTCGACCCGAACATCCCGGGATATGGCGACATGGGCGTGGAAGGCGCGCTGCGCAAGGCCACGGCGTACATGGACCGGCTGGCGGCGCTGATGCGGGCGCGCGGCATCGCGCTCTCCGTCGGAGTCTATCCCTGGCCGGACCAGCTCGACTTCGACACCGAGGCGAACCGCGGCGTGACCCACTGGAAGGCGTGGTGCGAACGCAACGCCTGCGCGCGCTTCATCGACCACACGCCGGACTTCTTCGCCTTCAAGCGCGCGCACGCCGATTGGCGCGAGCGGCTTTTCGTCCGCGGCGACGTGCACCACACGCCCGAGGGGGCGGCGCTGATGGCGCAACGCCTCATCGCCGCCTACGGCCGATGACGAAGCTCTCCGTCATCGTCCCCACCTACAACCGCGCCGCGATCCTCGGCAAGTGCGTGGCCGCGCTGCGGGCGCAGGATGCGCCGGCCGGCGCGTTCGAGATTGTCGTATCCGACGACGGGTCGAAGGACGGCACGCGCGCCGTCGCCGAGGCCGCGATGCGCGAGGGCGGACCGCGCGTGCGCTACCTGCACCAGGACAACGCCGGGGCGAACCGCGCACGCAATCGCGCCATCGCGATCGCCGAGGGCGAGGTCGTCCTGCTCATCAACGACGACACCATCGCCACTGCCGGCATGGTGCGCGGGCACCTCGAGGCCCACCGCGAGCATCCCGACGACCGCGTCGCGGTCCTGGGGCGCGTCACCATCGCGCCGCAGCTTCCGCACTCGCGCCTCGCCGCGCTGCACCTGGATCGCGCCTTCCGCCTGATCGGCGAGCGCCGCGAGCTCGACTGGCGCGCGTTCTACACGTGCAACGTGTCGGTGAAGAAGGCGCTCCTCGAGCGCGGCGGCTACTTCGAGGAGCGCATCCGCTACCACGAGGACCTCGAGCTCGCCGAACGCCTCTCGCATCACGGCCTGCGCGTGATCTACCGGCCCGAGGCCCTGGGCTATCACGACCACTACCTCACCGAGGAGGAGTTCTTCTCCATCGCCGGGCGCGAGGCGCGGGCGCTCGCCCAGTGGGCGCGCATCGCGCCGCAGGTTGCGCCGCAGCTGGGGGAGTTCGGCTACGAGCCGGTGCTCCCGCTCGCCCGGCGCGCGAAGCACCGGCTGCTCGAGATCGCCATCAACCGGGCCACGATCCCCTTCTGGCGCCGGGTGGCGCGGGACTGCCCGGCGCGATTCGAGGCGCTCGCGCAGCGCCTCTATCTCGCCATCTACCAGTGCGTGAAGCGCGGTTACTTGCGCCGGGAGACCGTGGTATCGTCGACCTCGGGGGGAGAAGGATGATGACCGGGATCGAGCTGCGCAAATTCGGCTTCACGTTCGCCGTGGCCTTCGCGGTTCTCGCCTTCGCGCAGCGGGCGCGGCCGTGGGTCGCGGCAGCACTCGCGGCGGCGTCCCTGGTCGTGCTCGCGATCACCTTCGTGCGTCCCGCGGTCCTCGCGGTCCCCGCGCGGCTGTGGATGAAGCTGGGCGAGGCGATGCACCGCGTGGTGAGCCCCGTGGTGCTCGGGGTCCTCTATGCGCTGATCGTGGTTCCGGTGGGCCTGCTGCGCCGCTGGCTCGGGGGCGATCCGCTCAATCGCCGCTACGACCCGTCCGCCCCGACCTATTGGATCCCGGTCGAGGCGCGCAAGCGCTCGCTCGACGATTTCCGGCAACAGTTCTAGGATGAGGCCATGGTCCAGTTCCTGAAGGAGTTTTGGCGCTTCCTCAAGAAGCGCAAGAAACTGTGGCTCCTGCCGATCGTGATTGCCATGCTGGTCCTCGGGGGGCTCCTGGTGCTCGCGCAGGGCAGCGTCGTGGCCCCGTTCATCTACACCCTGTTCTGATCCCGTGCGCGTCCTGGGCATCTCGGCCTTCTACCACGACAGCGCCGCCGTTCTCGTCGAGGACGGCCGGATCGTGGCCGCCGCCCAGGAGGAGCGCTTCACCCGCGTGCGCCACGACGCGAGCTTCCCGCGCAAGGCCCTCGCGTACGCGGTCGAGGCCGTGGGCACGCGACTCTCCGCGATCGACTGGGTCGTCTTCTACGACAAGCCGTTCCTGCACTTCGAGCGACTGCTCGAGACCTACCTCGCGTTCGCGCCGAAGGGCTTCGACTCCTTTCGCCACGCCATGCCGACGTGGATCAAGGAGAAGGTGTTCCTCAAGCGCGTGCTGCTGGAAGAGCTGCACGGCGTGGACCCGGGCTTCGACCGCGAGAAGCTCCTCTTCGGCGAGCACCACCTCTCCCACGCGGCGAGCGCGTTCTATCCCTCGCCCTTCGAGGAGGCGGCGGTGCTCACGCTGGACGGGGTCGGCGAATGGGCCACGGGCTCGCTCGCGGTGGGGCGCGGTGCGGACCTCCAGATCCAGCGCGAGATGCATTTCCCCCATTCGCTGGGCCTTCTCTATTCGGCGTTCACCTACTACACCGGCTTCAAGGTGAACTCGGGCGAGTACAAGGTGATGGGCCTCGCGCCCTATGGCGAGCCGCGCTTCGTGCGCCAGATCCACGAGCACCTCATCGACGTGAAGCAGGACGGGACCTTCCGCCTCAACCTCGAGTACTTCGACTACTGCACGGGGATGAGGATGACCAACGAGCGCTTCCACGCGCTCTTCGGGCACAAGGCGCGCGATCCCGCGGACCGGCTGGAACAGGTGCACATGGACCTCGCGGCCTCCGTGCAGCAGGTGACCGAGGACATCATGCTGCGCCTCGCCACGAGCGCCCTTCGCGAGACCGGCATGAAGGACCTCTGCCTCGCGGGCGGCGTGGCGCTCAATTGCGTGGCCAACGGCCGCATCGTGCGCGAAGCGCCCGTGCGCTCGATCTGGGTGCAGCCGGCCGCGGGCGACGCCGGCGGGGCGCTCGGCGCCGCGCTCGCCGTGAGCCACCTCGCGCTCGACGTGCCGCGGCACCGGGTGGGCGGCGGGGACCGAATGCAGGGCTCCTACCTGGGGCCGGAGTTCTCCCAAGTGGAAATCGAGACGATGCTCGGCGCGGCCGGCGCCCGGTTCGCCGCGGTCGACGAGGACGAGATGATCCGCCGCACCGCCCAGGCCCTCGCCTCCGGGAAGGCGGTCGGGTGGTTCCAGGGGCGCATGGAGTTCGGGCCCCGGGCCCTGGGCGCGCGCTCCATCCTGGGCGACGCGCGCTCGCCCGAGATGCAGAAGATCCTCAACCTCAAGGTCAAGTTCCGCGAGTCGTTCCGCCCCTTCGCCCCCGCGGTGCTGCGCGAGGACGTCTCCCGCTGGTTCGAGCTCGACGCCGACAGCCCGTACATGCTGCTCGTGGCCGGCGTGCGTCCCGAGCATCGCCGCGAGATGACCACCGACGAGAAGGCGCTCTTCGGGATCGAGAAGCTGAACGTCCCGCGATCCGACATCCCCGCCGTCACCCACGTGGACTATTCGGCGCGCGTCCAGACCGTGCACGAGGACACCAACCCCCGCTTCCACAAGCTGCTCGTCGAATTCAAGCGGCTCACCGGCGTGGGTGTCCTGGTGAACACCTCGTTCAACGTGCGCGGCGAGCCGATCGTGTGCACGCCGCTGGACGCCTTCCGCTGCTTCCTCGGCACCGACCTCGACCTGCTCGTCGCCGGCTGCTGCGTGGCCGACAAGGCCGCGCAGACGGTGAAGGGCGAGCGCTACGAGTCCGCCTTCGCCCTCGACTGATGCAGACGGCGCCTCCTCGCGTGAGCATCATCATGAACGTGCGCAACGGCGCCGCGTACGTGCGCGACGCGCTGGACAGCGTCCTCGCGCAGGGCTTCGGGGACTGGGAGCTCATCTTCTGGGACAACGCCTCGACCGACGACACGGCGCAGATCGCCGCCGGGTTCGGCGACCCGCGGATGCGCTATTTCCGCTCGCCCGAGCTCATGCCCCTCGGACGCGCGCGCACGCTCGCCATCCGCGAGGCGCGCGGCGAATGGCTCGCGTTCCTGGACCACGACGATGTGTGGCTGCCGGAGAAGCTCGCGATGCAGCTCGCACTCGACGATCCGGGTGTCGCGATCATCTACGGGCGCGCCGTTTCCTTCTCGGCGGGCGGGCGCGAGCGCGACTTCGACCATCGCCATGAATTCCTCCCGCTTCCCCAGGGCGAGCTCTTCGACCGGCTCTTCAACCTGTCCTGCTTCATCTCGATGAGCTCGGCGATGATGCGCCGCTCGGCGGTCGAGGAGGTCGGCACGGTTCCCGACTGGGTGGAGCTCATCACGGACTATTACCTGCACCTGGAGCTCTCGCACCGTTACCGGGTGCGCGCGGTGCAAAGCGTCATCTGCCGCTACCGGCTGCACCCGAAAAGCCTCTCGCGCACCGGGGCGATCCGCATGCACAACGAGGCGCTGCAGCTCATCGATCGCTGGGCGGGCATCGTGGGCCCCGAGGTGGCGGCTTCGCGCCGGCGTGTCCACCGGACCGCGCTCGCGGTCGAGGAGATGCGGGTGGCGGGCTCGCGCCTCACGGGATTGGCGCGGCTCTTCCGCGAGGGCTCGCTCGCCTTCCTGCTCTCGCGCCCCTTCGTCTGGGCGTACCGCGAGGGCCGGCGCAGGATCCACCGGCCCAACTGGGCGCAGGACGGCTCCGAGCCCGTATGGTCCGGCGCGCCCACGCCGCTCACCGACGCGCCGCTCACCCTGACGGTGATCGTCGTGAACTGGAAGGTGCGCGAGTACCTGCGCGAATGCCTCACCTCGCTCTACGCGCAGATGGAGCTTCCCGGGCCGCAGTGGGAGCTCATCGTGGTGGACAACGCTTCCGGCGACGGCAGCGTCGAAATGGTCCGCACGGATTTTCCGCAGGCGAGGCTCGTCGCCAACCGCGAGAACACCGGCTTCGGGCGCGCCAACGACCAGGCCTTCGCGATGGCTCGCGGGCGCTACGTCCTTCTGCTCAATCCCGACACCCTGGTGCTCGACCACGCCGTGGACCGGATGCTCGAGGTGATGGAGCGCGGGCCCGGCATCGGCGCCCTGGGTTGCCGGCTGCTCAACACCGACGGGTCGTTCCAGCGCTGGACGGGAGGCAACCCGCCGCGCCTCATGAACGTCGCCTGCAACTTCCTGCTGCTGAACCGGATCCTGCCCGAGGCGGTGCTGAGCCCGCCGCTCTACCTCGAGAGCGAGCCCTCGCACGACGTCGAGGTGGGCTGGGTGAGCGGGGCTTGCCTGCTCCTTCGGCGCTGCGCGCTGCGCGCGACGATCTTCGACTCGCGCTTCTTCCTGTACGGCGAGGACCTCGAGCTCTGCGACCGGCTGCGCCTGGGCGAATGGAAGGTCGCCTACACGCCCTCGGCCACCATCATCCACCACCAGGGGCGAAGCCTCGTCCAGCAGACCATCGAGGTGCAGCACCTCAAGATGCGCGGGCTGCGCATCGTCTTCGCGATGCGCAACAGCGCCGCGTTGCTGCCGCTCTTCGACCTCATCCTGCTGTGGGGATTCTTCGTGCGCACGATCCTCTTCGGGATCGCCGCCATCCTCAGGCCGGGCCGCGACTATGCCGACCGGGCGGCCGTGAGCCGGCGTTGCATGGCGGAGGCGTTCTGGGCGCTGCTGGGGGCGGAGCAGCCGATGGGACCGCGAAAGGCGGAAGCGGCGCCTAGATCCTGAGCAGCTGCATCGCGCCCTGGACGTTCTGGCGCACGGTGCGCTTGATGGTGCAGTTCTCGCTGCAGCCGATCGTGCACTTCACCGTCTCGGCGCGGCGCTGCCGTCCGACCTCGCCGTGCCAGATGTCGCGGATGGACTGGTCCCTCACGTTGCCGATGGGATCGAGCGTGTGGCAGTTCACGACGGTGCCGTCGGTCTTGATGTGCAGGGTCGTGAGCCCTACCCAGCACTGCACGTCGTCGGTATCGGCGGCCGGCGAGGACGGCGGGCGCGACATGAGGCCCGCGCGCCGCAGCCGATCCGGCGTGTTGGGCGCCCGCTCGCGCTTGAAGTGCGCGACCCAGTCCTGGATGTGCCATTCGGCGCTGAGGATCGGGAAGCCCGCCTTCTTCATCGCGAGGATCTCGTCCACGACGGATTGCAGGGCGTCCGTGTCGTGGATCCAGAGCTCGTCGATCTCCTCCGTCCCCCAATCGCCGAGCGGCTGGAAGAGGATGCCGTTCACGCCCATGCCGGCCACCATGCGCACCAGCTCGGGCATCTCCATGAAGTTCAGCCGGCTCACCGTGGGCTTGATCACGATGGGCACCTTGATGCCGGTCTTGCGCGAGTGCTCCTTCATGAGCCCGACGGTGCGCAGCACCTTGGCATACGAGCCCTTCACGCCGCGCTGCAGGTCGTGCGTGGCCTCCTTCGCGCCGTCCAGCGACACGTTGAGCGAGAAGAGGCGCGCTTCCACGAGCTGCGCGGCCTGCCGGTCCTTGAGGATGATCGCGTTGGTGGTCATCCCCGCGAGGATCCCGTTGTCGCGGCAGAAGTCGAGGATGTCGAAGACGCCGTGCTTCACCAGCGGCTCGCCGCCGCTGAAGTTGATGTGGAAGGGGCCGACGAACTCCTTGATCTCCTTCAGCACCCGGATCCATTCCCCGGCGGGAAGCTCCTCCACGTAGTGCTCGAGGCGCCAGTAGTCGCAGCCCTTGCACTTGAGGTTGCAGCGCTCGTTCAGGATCCCGTAGAAGCGGCGCGGCCGCGTGGCATCGATGCGCCCGTGCGAGCGCACGTAGAGCGCATCGCGCAGCTCGCCTTCCAGGTGGCGGCGCGCGACGGGAATGATGCCCTTCAGCTTGCCCAGGTCGAAGCCGACCCGCTCGGAGAGACTCCGCGGCCCGGGATGCGGGTCGCCGGCCGGCTCCGCGGCCTGCAATCCCGCTTCGGTGGGGACGATCGGAATGGTCTTGCGCTCGGGCAACGAGGCTCCTGGATGGGTTAAGTCAAGTTATTGATTATAGGCGATGATCCGAGCCCTGGGGCTCTCGCCAAGCACGGCGGAACGGGGACCTCAACGTAGCATCCGGCGCCGGGCCGGTCAAACAACGGCGCAGGCCCTGGCGACCTTCTCGCAGGCGTCCTCGAGCAGCCCGGGATCGATGGTCGCGGCGGGGAGCAGGCGGATGAATCGATCGCCGCTCGTCACGAGCACGTCCGCGGAGCGCAGGCTCGCCACGGCGCGCTCCATGCGAGCGCGCTCGCCGAACTCGAGGCACCAGAACGCGCCGCGTCCGCGAAGCGTGACGCCCCCGTCCGAAAGGCGCCCGAGGCGCGAGTGCACGAGCTCGCCGATCGCGGCCACGCTTTCGCGCATCGCAAGCCCCGCCATCGCGGTGAGCGTCGCCTCGGCCGCGGCGAGCGCCATGGGATTGCCGGAGAAGGTGCTCCCGGGCAGCGCGCCGGCTCGCACCTCGATCGCCTCGCCGAGGGCGATGCTCGACACGGGAAATCCATTCCCGAGGCACTTGGCGAAGAGGAGCATGTCCGGGCGCTCGCGCAGCCGCTCGCTGTAGAACGCCGTGCCCGTGCGGTGCAGGCCCGTGAGCGTTTCGTCGAAGATGCAGAGCGCGCCATGCTCCCGGCAAAGCGCGATCGCGCGATCGTAGAAGCCGATGGACGCCTCGCGAGCCGCATTGGATCCCTGGACCGGCTCGACCAGGAGCGCGGCCACCCGGCCCGTGCGAAGCAAGGCATCCAACCGGTCGAGGATCGCTTCCTCCGGCGCGTCGCCGGCGAAAGGCAGCACATGGGCGTTTGCCGGACGCACGGGCGCGTTGCTCCATCCGAGGGCGGCCGTCATCGCGGACTTGCCATGCATGCTGCGGGCGAAGCCCACGAATTCGCCGCGCCCCGTGTGGGTGGCCGCGACGCGAAGCGCGAATTCGGCGACTTCCATCCCCGTCGAATAAAGGCCCGCGGGGCGCAATCCCCGCGGCAGCACCGCCGCGATGAGCGCGGCGACGCGGTCCTCGCCCTCGGTCGGGTTGCGCCCGCTCGTGAGCAGCCTCGCCGCCTGGTCCTGCAGGCGCTTCGTCACTCCCGGATGCGCGTGGCCCAGGAACGCCGCGCCGAACCCGGTGGCGAGATCCACGAGCGTGCGTCCGTCCTTCGTGTGGATGAGGCTGCCTTCGCCGTGCGTGAAGACCAGTCCGCTCATGGAGCGCCTCCGGGCAGCATCGGCGCGAGCCACCAGAGGACCGGGATGAGGAGCGCGGCGGGAACGAGGTACAGCGCCCACGCCGCGCGCACCCGCACTTGCCCGCGAGACAGGCTGCGCGCGAAGAGGACGAAGAATACATACGCCTCGCAGGCGACCAGCACCAGCGCCGCGCCCTCGGGGCCGTGGGCACGGACCGCCCATGCGTTGGCGGCGAGATTCGCGGCGAGGGCCGAGGCGGTGGTCACGAGGAGCGCCCGCGCATTGCCCTGCACCATCTCGCCCACGACGAGCACCGGGGTCACGAGCGCGAAGAGGTAGCCCAGCGCGAGCCAGCGAAAGGTGGCCACGGCCGACCAGGGCCCCGACGCGTAGAGGTCGCCGTAGAGCACCCTCAGCAGCACCGGTGCGATGAACCAGCCCGCCACCGCGACCAGCGCCGAGAGCGCCATGAGGAACGTCACGTGGCCCTCGAGCTGCGCCCGGAACGCGGTCGCATCGCGAACGACGGTGCCGCTCATCGCGGCGATCAGCGGCACGACCACCAGCCACGCCATGTCCGCCATGGGAAGCAGCAGCCGCTGCGCGGCGTTGAAGGTCGCGAGCGCTTCGGGCGAATCGAGCGCCCACAGCATGTACCCGCCCGCATGGGCCGTGAGCTTGTAGGCGAGCCCCGCGGCGCCGAGCATCCAGGCCGCGTGGAAGAGCCTCGCGGCGCCCGGATCGCGCCAGGCGACGGCCACGCGCGCTCCCAGGATCCGCACCGCCATCCAGCGCGCGACGAGGGCCTGCACGGCCTCGCGCACGACCACGAGGAGCGCGATCACCGCGCCGCCCGCATGGAGCTCGATCGCCACGGCGGCGGCGACGAGGAAGCCCGCCTGGCCGCAGAGCGCCAGCGCCGTGACGCGCCCGTAGGCCTGCCGCAGCTGGAACGCGAGCTGGTAGCCGTGCAGGTGAAGCGCGAAGAGGCCGGCGGCCGCCGCCACGAGCACGAGGCGCTCCGAAGCGCCCGCGACATAGCCGCTGCAGGCGAGGACCACGAGGGCCGCGGCGGCGGCAAGCGCCAGCCAGCGGCGCAACGCGAGCAGCGCGGCGAGGCTCGCGCCTTCGCGCGCGGGATCGGCCGCCATCTCGCGGGTCGCGGCCGCCGTGGTGCCCATGTCGAGGAGCTCGGTGGCCACGATGTAGATGCTCGAGACGAGCGCCACGAATCCGAAATCGGCCGGGGCGAGGCCGCGCCCGAGGAGGCTCGCGATGCCCACCGAAAGCGCGAGCCGCCCCGCATGCGCGGACAGCAGGATCGCCTGGCTCCTCATCACGGCCCTCATGCTCGCGGATTCTACTTGCTTGCCCGCCCGGCCCTTGGGGATACTGCGGCGTGCAGAACGAAACCCCCGCGGGCGCACGGCTCCTCTTCGTCGTCGACAACGACTACGGAGCGCTCGGCACGATGATGTATTTCCTGCACGGGCAGGCGCTCGCCGCGCGCTCGCGGCTGCTCCTGCCGCGGCGCGTGCACGAGCTGCACGGCGCATCCCTTGCGGTCGAAAGCCGCCCGTACGCGTCGTTGCGGGACATCCTCCAGGCCGCGGACGAGGAGCGCCCGGACCTGGTCCTGCTCGCCTCGGGATACCTTTTCGCGCCCCAGGGCCTCCTTCGCGTGAGTGGCGTCCAGGCGTTGGTCCGCGGTCTTGCCGCGCGCGGTTGCCGTGTCGCGACGACCGATCCCTACCTCGGGACCTTCCGCGGCCTGCCCGCGGCAGTG
>DATBEA010000297.1:0-2313 GCA_036276215.1 Usitatibacter sp. | reverse complement strand
GTTCCGTGGACCTGGGCGCGCTGAAGGCGAAGGGGCTGCTCCTTCCCGACCTCGTCTTCGTGGTGAGCGTAGCCGACAGGCAGGGCAACGTGATCGCCAGCACGCGCCCGCCCGAGCTCGCCAACGTCGCCGCGCAGCCGTTCTTCCTCGACCAGCGCACGGGCGACGCGGTGGCGATCAGCGCTCCCTTGCCGACCCACAGGGCCAACGAGTGGCATCTCTACTTCAGCCGCGCGCTGCGCGAAGCCGACGGCTCGTTCGCCGGCATCGTGATGGTGTCGGTCGCTGGTGCGTACTTCACGAGCGGCTACGAGGCCTCCAAGCTGGGCGAGAAGGGCGTGCTCGCGATGCTGGGCGCCGACGGGATCCTGCGCGTGTTGCGAACCGGCGAGGCGCTCTCGTACGGCGGGCGCACCGCGATTCGCCCGGCGCCCGGCCCCGATGACGCGGCCCCGGCCGCTGCCGTGAACGACTGGGACCACCGGGTGCGCTATACCGTCGCGCGCAACGTGTACGAATTCCCCGTGAGCCTCATCGTGGGCCTGGACGAGGAGGAGCAGATGGCGCCCGTCGAGGAGCGCGCGCGGACCTACCTCTGGCGCGCCGCCGCGGGCAGCGCCGTGCTGGTCGCGCTCCTCGCCGTGCTGGGCCGCTCGAGCTGGAAGCTCGCGCGCACGCGAATCGAGGCCAACCGGGCGCTGCGGGAGGAGGTCACCATCCGCCGCCTCGCCCAGGCCGCGCTCAACCTGCGCAACCGGGCGATCGAGTCCTCGGTGAACGCGATCCTCATCCTCGATTCCTCGCGCACCGACTACCCCATCGAGTACGTGAACCCGGCCTTCGAGCACATCACCGGCTATCGCGCCGAGGAGGCGATCGGCCGCGACGGCTCCTTCCTGCTGGGCCCCGACACGGAGCAGCCGGGCGTGCACGAGATCAGGAAGGCCCTTCGCGAGCGCAGCGACGGGCGCGCGGTGCTGCGAAGCTTCCGCAAGGACGGCTCGGTCTTCTGGAACGAGTTCTACATCGCGCCGGTGAAGAACGACGAGGGCATCGTCACGCACTTCGTGGGCGTCATGAACGACGTGACCGAAGCCAAGACGTACGAGGAGCAGCTCGCCCACCAGGCCAACTACGACAGCCTCACGGGGCTCGCCAACCGCAACCTCCTCCAGGACCGCCTGCAGCAGTCGATCGCCGCGGCGCGGCGCGCCGGCACGAGCGTGGCGGCTATCTTCCTCGACCTGGACAACTTCAAGGTGGTGAACGACAGCCTGGGCCACAACGTGGGCGACGAGATGCTGCGCGTGGTCGCTGCGCGGCTGCGGGCATGCGTGCGCGAGAGCGACACCGTCGCGCGCCTGGGCGGCGACGAGTTCGTTGTGCTCTTCGCGGGCAAGGGCGAGACCCCGGCGATCGAGGCCGACGTGACCGCGCTCGCCATGAAGCTCCTCGCGCGCATCTCGCAGCCCGTGATGCTGGGCGAGCGGCCGCTGCTGCCGACCTGCAGCATGGGGATCAGCGTCTATCCGCAGGACGGGGATGACGGCGGCACGCTCCTCAAGCACGCCGATGCCGCGATGTACCGCGCCAAGGAGCTCGGGCGCAACCGCTTCCAGTTCTTCACCGCCGACGTGCACGAGCGCATCCGCCGGCGCATGGAGCTCGAGATGGGCTTGAGGCAGGCGCTCGAGAGGAACGAGTTCGAGCTGCATTACCAGCCCCAGGTGGGCCTGCGCGACGGCGCCATCGCCGGCGTCGAGGCGCTGCTTCGCTGGCGCCATCCCGAGCACGGGCTCATCGGGCCCTCGCAATTCGTCCCGTTCGCCGAGGAGACGGGCCTCATCGTGCCGATCGGGGAATGGGTCCTGCGGCGTGCGTGCGAGCAGACCCGCGCCTGGCAGGCCGAAGGGCTTCGCGCGGTGCCGGTCGCGGTCAACATGTCCGCGCGCCAGTGCGAGAGCGCCGACCTGGACTCGGTCATCGCCCGCACCCTGCGCGAGACCGGCCTTTCCGCCGAGATGCTCGAGCTGGAGATCACCGAGAGCATCTCGATGGCCAACCCCGAGCAGAGCGTGCCGCTCATGCGCCGGCTGAAGGACACGGGCGTGTCGCTATCCATCGACGACTTCGGCACCGGGTTCTCGAACCTGAGCTACTTGAAGCGCTTTCCCGTGGACCGGCTGAAGATCGACCTATCGTTCATCCGGGAGATCACGACGGACCCGGGAAGCCTCGCGATTTCGGAAGCGATCATCACGATGTCGCACCGGCTGAACCTGGAGGTCGTCGCCGAGGGCGTCGAGACCGCGG
>DATBEA010000296.1:0-16698 GCA_036276215.1 Usitatibacter sp. | reverse complement strand
GGGCGCATGTTCACCGTGGCCGCGCGCACGCTGGGCTACCGCGTGACGGTCCTCGATCCCGATCCGCTCTCGCCCGCCGCGCAATTCGCGACCGGCCACCTCGTGGCACCGTACACCGATCCCGCCTCGCTCGAGCGCCTCTCGCGCGAATGCGCCGCCGTCACCACCGAGTTCGAGAACGCCCCGGCGAGCACGCTCGAGCAGCTCGCGGCCCACGTCGTGGTGCGTCCCGGCGGCTCGCCCGTGGCGATCGCCCAGGACCGGCGCCGCGAGAAGGGCTTCTTCGTCGAGCACGGCTTTCCCGTGGGCGCCTTCGCCGTGATCGAGGGCGAAGCCGACATCGGGCGGGCGCTCGAGCGCGTGAAGCTGCCGGCGCTCCTCAAGACGGCGCGCTTCGGCTACGACGGCAAGGGACAGGTGCTGGTGGAATCGCGCGAGGCGCTCGTCGCGGCATGGAACGGATGGAAGGGCGTGCCGTGCGTGCTCGAGGAGCGCCTTGCGCTCGAGCGCGAGGTCTCGGTCGTCCTGGCGCGCGCCGCCGAGGGCGCGCTGGCGCTCTTTCCCCTGGCCGAGAACCGCCATTCGCACGGCGTGCTGGACGTGACCATCGCGCCCGCCCGCGTGGACGCGAAGCTCGCGGCCGAGGCCGCGGCACTCGCCGGGCGCGTTGCCGCCCAGCTCGACTACGTGGGCGTGCTCGCGGTCGAGATGTTCGTGGTGGGCGGAAAGCTCCTCGTGAACGAGATCGCCCCGCGGCCCCACAATAGCGGCCACTACACCATCGACGCGTGCCGCACCTCGCAGTTCGAGCAGCAGGTTCGCGTCCTCTGCGGCCTGCCGCTGGGCGACCCGTCGCAACATACCCCGGCCGTGATGGTGAACCTGCTGGGCGACATCTGGAAGGACGGCGAGCCTCGCTGGGAGGCGGTGCTCTCGCATCCCGGCGCGCACCTGCACCTCTACGGCAAGCGCGAGGCGCGCCCGGGGCGCAAGATGGGCCACGTCACCGTCTGCGAGCCCACGCTCGAGCGCGCGATCGAGGTGGCGATGCGCGTGCGGGCCGACCTGGGTATCGGCGAATCCGGCGGCACGGCGGCGCGCGTCGAAGGCAGATCGTCCCCGTGAGGAGTGAGCCATGAAGATCCTGCGCATATCCGCTTGCCTGGCATTCGCCCTGGTGGCGACCGCCGCCCTGGCCGCCGACCGCAAGGAGGTGCGCGACGTGAAGGGCTTCGACTCGGTCGCCCTTTCCGCACCCGTGGACGTCGATATCACCCAGGGCGCGACCGAGGGCCTGGTCCTGGAGGGCGACGAGGCGCGGCTTGCCGAGGTCGAAACCGTCGTGGAGGACGGCAAGCTGAGGATCCGCTTGCGCAAGCAGCACTCGTGGAACTGGTCGAAGGTTCGCGCCCACCTCGCCGTGAAGGACCTGCATGCCCTTGGCATCTCCGGATCGGGCGACATCAAGGCGGCCACGCTCAACTCGGGCAATTTCGAAATCTCGATCTCCGGCTCGGGCGACGTGTTCATCGGGGCGCTCATGGCCGATCGCCTGCGCGTGGCCATCGCGGGAAGCGGCGACATCGACGTCGCGGGCAAGGTCGACCGCGCCGATTTCTCCATCGCGGGCTCGGGCGACGTGAAGGCCGGGCGCCTGGAGGCGCGCCAGTCGAAGATCGCCATCACCGGCGCGGGGGATGCGACCGTATGGGCGCACGAGAGCGTCGACGTGAGCATCGTGGGCTCCGGGGACGTGCGCTACTTCGGCGAGGCGACGCTCAGCAAGTCCGTGATGGGCTCGGGCTCGGTGAAGCGGCTGGCGGCCCTTCCCGGATCCTGATGCCCTTCTGGCCTCGCCGCAGGCGAACGTCGCGCGTCGCGATCGACGAGGCCCTGTGGGGCGAGGCCACCGCGCGCTGGCTCTTCGCGCGCGGGCTGCAACCCGGCGAGCTCGAGAAGCTGCGCGGCCTCGCCGAGAATTTCATCGCGTCGAAGAGCTTCTCCGGAACGCATGGCCTGGAGGTGACCGATTTCATGCAGGTGGAGGTCGCCGCGCAGGCGTGCATCCTCGTGCTCGAGCTCGGCGCCGAATGGTATGAAGGCTGGACGGAGGTGATCGTCTATCCCGCGCAGTTCGCGCCGGAGCGCGAGTACGTGGACGACGCCGGCGTGGTCCACATGACGCGCGATCCCATGGCGGGCGAGGCGTGGCTCGGCGGGCCGGTCATCCTCTCGTACGAGGACGTGGCGCTCGCCGCCGACGAGGCGCAGCGCGTGGCCGGCTACAACGTGGTGATCCACGAGTTCGCCCACAAGCTGGATATGCGCAGCGGCGAGCCCAACGGATTCCCGCCGCTTCACGAAGGGATGGATTCACGCGCCTGGAAGCGCGACTTCTCGGCGGCGTATGCGGATTTCTGCGCGAAGGTCGATTCCGCCGAGGCGCTTTCGTCCGAGCGCCGGATCCAGGCGGCGCTCGACAAGCTGCCCATCGATCCCTATGCCGCCGAAAGCGCCGCCGAATTCTTCGCGGTGGCCTCGGAGGCCTTCTTCGAGACGCCGGAACGCCTGGCGCCCGCCTATCCGGCGGTGTACGCGCGGCTCAGGGACTTCTACCGCCAGGACCCCGGCGCGCGCCTCGCGCGCCATCGCCAGGACCGCTAGGGCTCCGAGGGATCCTCGGGCATGTCCTTCGAATCGCCCTTGGCGCGCGAGCGGCCTTCTTCCTCGGCGCGCTCCATTTCCTTCGCCTCGGCATCGGACTTGGGCGCGGCATCGCGCGCCTCGCGTTCGATGTCGTGGTTCTGCACATGGTCCTTCAGGCCCTCGTTGTACTGGCGCGTGGCCTTGTAGTTGCCCTCGCCGTACTGCTGGCCTTCGCCCGACTGCTGTTGTTGCTGGCCGCCGGAGTTGTCGTCCGGCCGCGACGTGCCCTTCTCGTTGGCGGAGCTCATTGGCCGCCTCGCGAATTGGACGCATCGGGCTTCTGGTCGCCCTTCTGCGGCGAGTTCGGATCGAGCGTCGAGTAGGAATGGTCGTCGCCTTCCTTCGGGCCGCCCTGGGCGGCCTGCGACTGGGTCACGTCGGTCGTACCGCTCACCACGGGCTTCACGCCCGCGGGCTCGGGCGTCGGGTCCGCGGGTTTGGTGCCGACCAGCTGCGCTGACGGGCTCGCCGCCATGGACACGCGCGCGGCGTCGTTATGGCTGCCGAGCTTGCTGCACGCGCCGAGGCTTCCGAGCGCCAATGCCGCCGCGGTGGCCGCGGCGAGCGTGAGGATGGGATTCGGTTTCATGGTCGTTCTCCGCCGACCGCCGGAAATGGCGGCCCAACGACCAGAATAGATCGCGCGCGCCGCCCGTTTTATCGGACAAACGCGCTGCTCGGCGTAGGACTGGGCTGCGGTCTAGAGGAAGAGGACGGCCGGGAAGACGGCGATCGCGAGCACGATCAGGATCCACTCGCAATTCCAGCGCTTCAGGTGACCGGTGTAGTGAAGGATGATCGCGGCGATCGCGAACACGTAGAAGGCGGCTAGAAGCATTTATTGTTCCCCATCCCTGACGTGCCGCTAGGATACAGGAAAGGCTTTTTCGGGCCTAGACAGCTTCTTCCCCGGTCTCGCCCGTGCGGATGCGCACGACCTGGCCCACGTCGAAGACGAAGATCTTGCCGTCGCCGATCTTGCCCGTGTGGGCGGCCTTCACGATCGCGTCCATCGCCTTGTCCAGGAGGGAGTCGGCGATCACCACCTCGACCTTCACCTTGGGGAGGAAATCGACCACGTACTCCGCGCCGCGGTAGAGCTCGGTGTGGCCCTTCTGGCGGCCGAACCCCTTCACCTCGGTCACGGTGAGGCCCGTCACGCCGATCTCCGAGAGCGCTTCGCGCACCTCGTCGAGCTTGAACGGCTTCACGATCGCTTCGATCTTCTTCATGACCCCTTCCCTCGGTATGCCGATGTTAGCGGAAAGCGCCAGTCCTTGCCGAATGCGCGCGGCGTGATGCGCACGCCCGGCGGCGCCTGCCGGCGCTTGTATTCGTTCGCCTGGATGAGGCGAACCACGCGGCGGACCGCGTCCAGGTCGTAGCCGCCGCTCGCGATCTGCTCGGCGGTCATGTCGCGCTCCATGTAGCGCTCCACCACGGTGTCCAGCAGCTCGTAGGGCGGAAGCGTGTCCTGGTCGGTCTGGTCGGGCGCGAGCTCGGCCGAGGGCGCGCGGTCGATCACGCGTTGCGGGATCACGAGGCCCCTGGCGTTGCGCCAGTACGAGAGGCGGTAGACCTGGGTCTTCACGATGTCCTTCACCACGGCGAATCCCCCGGCCATGTCGCCGTAGAGCGTGCAATAACCCGTGGCCATCTCGCTCTTGTTGCCGGTGGTGACGACGATCGCGCCCGACTTGTTCGAGAGCGCCATCAGCAGGTTGCCGCGGATCCTCGACTGGAGGTTCTCCTCGGTCACGTCCTCCTCGAGGCCCTTGAAGGAGGGAGCCAGCTGCGCGCGCATCGCCTCGAAGATGGGCTCGATGTCGATCTCGGTCAGCTTCACTCCGTGGATCTCCGCCATCTCGCGCGCGTCCTGCAGGCTCATGGCCGAGGTGTAGCGCGAGGGCATCATCACGGCGTGCACGCGTTCGGCACCCAGCGCGTCCACGCACACCGCGAGCACCAGCGCGGAATCGATGCCGCCCGAGAGTCCCAGCAGCACCCCGGGGAACCCGTTCTTGTTCACGTAGTCGGCCGTGCCCGTCGTGAGGGCGCGGTAGATCGTCTCTTCTTCCGTGAGGGGCGGCGCCTTGCCGCCGCGGAACGCGTCGCCCTCGAGCTCCACGATGTCCACCGATTCGCGAAAGGTCTCGCCCTGGTAGGTGAGCATGCCCTCGGCGTCCAACGCGAAGGACGCTCCGTCGAAGACGATCTCGTCCTGCCCGCCCACGCCGTGCACGTAGAGCACCGGCAGCTTCGTCTCCTTCACGCGGGCGCCCATGCGCGTGTAGCGCTCGGCTTGCTGGGCGCGGTGGAAGGGCGATGCGTTCATGGAGACCAGCGCGGTGGCCCCCGCGGCCTTCGCCTGCGCCGCGGGCTCCGGGAACCAGAGGTCCTCGCAGATCGCGAGCCCGATCTTGCGGCCTTCCAGGTCGAAGACGCACGGCCGGTTGCCCGCCTCGAAGTAGCGCTTCTCGTCGAACACCTGGTAGTTGGGCAGGCGCTGCTTGAAGTAGAACTGGTCCACGCGGCCGTTGCGCAGCAATGCCGCGGCGTTGTAGCGGGTCCGGCCCTCGCGGTGCGGAAAGCCCACGGCCACGGCGACGTCGAGGCAATAGGGCGCGAGCTTCATCATCTCGGCCACGCAGCGGTCGCAGAAATCGTCGCGCAGCCACAGGTCCTCGGCCGGGTAGCCCGAAAGCGACATCTCGGGGGTGACGACCAGCTTCGCGCCCGCGGCGCGCGCCGTGTCCACCGCGGCGCGGACCTTCGCCGCATTGGCCTCGAAATCGCCGACGGTCGTGTTGATCTGCGCGGCGGCGATCCTCATGGCCGGATGGCGATCCCCATGGCCCGGATTATAGTGAAACCATGGCGCAGACCCTCCGCATCCTCGACTCGCTTGCCGATGTCGACCCCGACCAATGGAACGCCCTCGCCGCCGGCAATCCCACCCTCTCCCACGAATTCCTCCACGCGCTGCAGTCGACGGGCTGCGCCTCGGCGCGCACCGGCTGGAAACCGCAGTACCTCACGCTCTGGGAGGAAACCCGGCTCGCCGGCGCCGTGGCGCTCTACGTGAAGTCCCATTCCTTCGGCGAGTACGTCTTCGACTGGGGCTGGGCCGATGCCTACGAGCGCCACGGGATCGCGTACTACCCGAAGCTGCTGGCCGCCGTGCCGTTCACGCCCGCCACGGGGCCGCGCCTCCTCGCCCTGGAGGCGCCCGTGCGCGAGCGCCTCGCGCGAGCGCTGCTCGAGCTCGCGCGCGATTCGGGGTGCTCGTCGCTGCACGTGCTCTTCCCCGACGCCCGCGACGCCGAGTGCCTGCGCTCGCTGGGAATGCTCGAGCGCTCCGGCGTGCAGTTCCACTGGCGCAATGCCGGCTACGGCTCCTTCGACGAGTTCCTCGCCGCGCTCTCGCACGACAAGCGCAAGAAGATCCGGCAGGAGCGGCGCAAGGTGGCCGGGGCCGGCGTGGACCTCGTGCGCAAGACCGGACGCGAGGCCACGGCCTCCGACTGGGACTTCTTCAACGCGTGCTACCGCAGGACCTATCGCGAGCATCGCTCCACCCCGTACCTCACGCGCGAGTTCTTCGCGGCGATCGCCGAGCGCATGCCCGATCGCCTGCTGCTCGTGCTGGCGCAGCGCGATGGCCGGCCCATCGCGGCGGCGCTCAACATCTTCGGCGCCGGCGTGCTCTACGGACGCTACTGGGGCAGCACCGAATACGTCCCGGGGCTGCATTTCGAGGCCTGCTACTACCAGGCGATCGAGTTCTGCATCGAGCGCGGCCTTGCGCTCTTCGAAGGCGGCGCCCAGGGCAGCCACAAGCACGCGCGGGGGTTTCTTCCCGAAGCGACGCGCTCGTTCCACTGGCTCGCGCACCCGGCCTTCAACCGCGCCGTGGACGAGTTCCTCTCCGAGGAGGGCGAGCAGATTTCGGCCTACGTGGATGAGCTTAACGAGCGCACCCCGTTCCGCAGGCAGGATTGAGCGATGCACTCGCGAGCCAAACCCTCGAAGGCTTCATCCGCGTTCATCGGTGGATACTGGCCTTCCCCACGCCTCGTGGAACTGCTTCCAGTGCGGGGCGGTTTGGGCGCCGAGGAACGCACGGAAGAGCTCGATCTCCCTCGCGTACGCCTCGGGATTGAGCGCGCCGCGGATCAGCTGGAAGCGCTGGTATAGCAGGTAGGTGTTCGCGACGTCGGTCTCGCAGTAGTTGCGGATCGCCTCGATCTCGCCGCGCTTGAACGCCGCGTAGACCTGCGAGCCGTCCATGCCGAGCTTGCCGGGCAGCCCGCAGAGCTGCGCGATCTCGTCCAGCGGCGCCCAGGCGCGGTTCTGGAATCCCGCGAGGACGTCCATGAGGTCGGTGTGGCGCGCGTGGAATCGCGAGAGGTAGTTGTTGAACTTGAACTCGCGGTCGTTCTCGCCCGTGTCCCAGTAGCAGCAGCCGGGGATCCCGTGGATGAGCGCGCGGTAGTGGAGCACCGGCAGGTCGAAGCCGCTGCCGTTCCAGGAGACGAGCTGCGGGGTGTACTTCTCGATGCCGTCGAAGAAGCGCTTCACGATGTCGGCCTCTTCGTCGGCCGGCGAGCCCAGCGACCAGACGCGCACGCCCTCGTCGCTTCGCAGCGCGCACGAGACCGCCACGACGCGCTGCACGTGCGGCGGAAGGAAGTCGTTGCCGGTCGCCTGGCGGCGGCGCTGCGAAGCGAGCTCGACCACGGCGGCGTCGCTCACCCCGGCGTCCAGGGCCCAGAGCTTGCGCAGCCCCGCCGCGTCGGGAACGGTCTCGATGTCGAAGACGAGGATCGGGATCATCAGCCTGGGAACACTCCCGTCGACAGGTAGCGGTCGCCGCGGTCGGGAACGATCGACACGATGACCGCGTCCTTCACCTCGCCGCTGAGCTTCATCGCCGCGACCATGCCGCCGCCCGCCGACACGCCGGCGAAGATGCCCTCTTCGCGAGCGAGGCGGCGCGTCATCTCCTCGCTTTCCTCGCCGGAGACCTCGATCACCCGGTCGACACGCGAGGCGTCGAAGATCTTCGGCAGGTAGGCCGCGGGCCATTTGCGGATCCCCGGCACGGAAGCGCCCTCCTTCGGCTGGACGCCCACCACCTGGATCGCGGGATTCATTTCCTTGAGATAGCGCGAGCAGCCCATGATGGTGCCGGTCGTGCCCATGGTCGCCACGAAGTGCGTGACCGAGCCCCGCGTATCGCGCCAGATCTCCGGGCCCGTGCCGATGTAGTGCGCGAGCGGATTGTCCGGGTTGGCGAACTGGTCGAGGATCACGCCCTCGCCGGCGTCGCGCATCCGCTCGGAGGTATCGCGCGCGAGCTCCATGCCGCCCTTCTCCGGGGTGAGCACGAATTGCGCGCCATAGGCGGCCATGGTCTGGCGGCGCTCGACCGACAGGTGCTCGGGCATCACGAGGATCATGCGGTAGCCGCGCATCGCCGCCACCATCGCGAGCGCGATGCCGGTGTTGCCGCTCGTCGCCTCGATGAGGGTGGCGCCCGGGCGGATCTCGCCGCGGCGCTCGGCGCCCATCACCATCGAGAGCGCCGGCCGGTCCTTCACCGAGCCCGCCGGATTGTTGCCCTCGAGCTTGGCGAAGATCGCGTTGCCGCCCGCCCCCGGGATGCGCTGCAGGCGAACGAGGGGCGTATTGCCGACGAAGTGCTCGAGGGTCGCGCCCATGGCTAGAGCACCTCGAGGCGCACCTGGTCGGCGCAGATCCGCCCGTGCCCGTAGAGCACGAAGCCGACCTCGAGCAGGAACGTGGATCGCGGGATCTCGAGCTCGGCCGATACCGCGTGCCAGCCGGCGCTCCCGGCCTTGAGCTCGGCGCGGCTCGCCACCTCGGCCCCCGAGCCGCCCTGCGCGATGAGGAGCGGTCCCGCGCCGCGCCCGGCGACGTTCTCCAGGCGCACCAGGGCCGAAAGGCGCACGCGGTGCCCGCGCAGCGCCTCCATGTGCTGCTGCCCCTGCACGAGCTTGCCCCAGGGCTCCTTGCCCACGGACTCGAAGCACGCGCTGCGCGCGCCCTGCGCGGGATGCGCCTCGTCGTAGCTGAAGCGGAACGAATCGCTCGAGACGTGCATGAGGCAATCCCATCCCGTCGGACATGCGCGTCCCGGGGTGGGCGGCTCCTCGAAGCCCGGATTGCGAAGCGCGAGTGAGGATGCGGCTTGGCCGGTGGGCAGTTGCGCCGGCGCGGCCGGCGCGCGCGCCTCGCGCGGCGCGACGGGGGCCGGAGGCGCGGCGCACGCGCCGAGCGCGAACGCCACGATGACGAAGATCCTGGCGCGCATCAACTGGTCTCCCGCGCGAGGCGCGCCGCGACATAACGTCCCACGCCCTCCTCGACGCCCTGGAAGGGCTCCCGATAGCCGGCGGCGCGAAGCGCCGACATGTCGGCCTCGGTATAGCTCTGGTACTTGCCGACGAGCTGCGGCGGGAAGGCGATGTACTCGATCGTGCCCGCCCCGCGCAGCTCCTCGAGCGAAAGCGCCTTGTCGCCGCGCGAGGCGCGGATCGCGTTGATGGCCGCGCGCGCCACCGCGTTGAAGCTCTCGGCGCGCCCCGTGCCCACGTTGAAGATGCCCGAGATGTCGGGGTGGTCGGCGAAGAAGAGGTTCACGCGCACCACGTCCTCGACCGAGATGAAGTCGCGCACCTGCTCGCCGGGCCCGTAGCCGGCGCTTCCCTCGAAGAGGCGCACGCGGCCCTCCGCGAGGTACTGGTTGAAGAAGTGGAACGCGACCGAGGCCATGCGGCCCTTGTGCGCCTCGCGCGGCCCGTAGACGTTGAAGTAGCGGAATCCCGCGACCTGCGCCGCGGGCTTGCCCGCCAGGTGGCGCCGCACGGCCTGGTCGAAGAGGAACTTCGAGTAGCCGTACACGTTGAGCGGGGCCTCGTGCTCGCGCGATTCGCGGAACACGCGCCCGGCGCCGTACACCGAGGCCGAGGAGGCGTAGATGAAGCGCACGCGCTTCGCCTGGCACCAGCGCAGCAGCGCCATGGAGTAGTCGTAGTTGTTCTCCATCATGTAGCGCCCGTCGGTCTCCATCGTGTCGGAGCAGGCGCCCTGGTGCAGCACGGCGGTCGCATCGGGTGTCGCGCCCGAGGCGAGGCGCGCGAGGAACTCGCGCTTGTCGACGAAGTCGGCGATCTCCAGGTCCGCCAGGTTGGCGACCTTGTCCCCGCGGGCGAGGTTGTCCACCGCCACGATGTCCTTCTCCCCGCGCGCGTTCAACGCCTTCACGAGGTTGGAGCCGATGAAGCCGGCGGCACCCGTCACGATGAGCGTCATGGCGCGGTTTTCCTCGCAAGGCTCGCCTCGAGCTCGTCGCGGTGCACGACGGCGGTGCCGAGCTTGCCCACGACGATCCCCGCGGCGTGGTTGGCGATTCGCATGGCCGCGTGGAGGTCCGCGCCCGAGGCGACCATGAGGGCGAGCACGCCGATCACGGTGTCGCCGGCGCCGCTCACATCGTAGACCTCCTGCGCGAGCGTGGCCTCGTGGTGGCTCTGCGTCGCGGTGAAGAGCGACATCCCCTCCTCGCTGCGCGTCACGATCAGCGCCTCGATGTCGAGCTCGGCGCGCAGCTTCTGCGCCCGGCGCGCGAGGTCGGCCTCGTCGCTCCAGCGTCCCGCGACCTCGCGGAACTCGCCGCGGTTGGGCGTGAGCACCGTGGCCCCGCGGTAGCGCGCATAGTCGTCGCCCTTCGGGTCCACCAGCACGGGCTTGCCGTGGGCGCGCGCCGCCCGGATCATCTGCTGCACGTGCTCGAGGCCTCCCTTGCCGTAGTCGGAGAGCACCACCGCATCGGCGGCGTCCACCAGGCGCTCGTACTCGTCGAGCTTGGCCGTCAGCGCCTCGTGGCTGGGCGCGCGCTCGAAGTCGATGCGAAGGAGCTGCTGCTGCTGGCCGATCACGCGAAGCTTCACCGTGGTCGAGAGCTCGTCGTCGCGGTGCAGCGAGGCCTTCACCCGGTCGCGCTCGAGGAGCTTCTCGAGCAAGCCCGCCGCCTCGTCGTTGCCCACCACCGCGAGGAGCGTAGCCGAGCCCTCGAGGGCGGTCACGTTACGCGCCACGTTGGCGGCGCCCCCGGGGCGCTCCTCCGTGCGCTTCACGTGCACCACGGGCACCGGCGCTTCGGGCGAGATGCGGCTCACGTCGCCGAACCAGTAGCGGTCGAGCATCACGTCGCCCACCACGAGGACGCGCGCGCGCGAAAAGTCGGGAAGCCCCGTCATTTGGGCGAGAGCCGCCCGATCGGGAAGTACTCCAGCCCGTGCGAGCGGATCACCGACGGCTCGTAGAGGTTGCGGCCGTCGAAGACCACGGGATTCTTCAGCGCCCGCTTGAGCGCGTCGAAGTCCGGGCTGCGGAAAGCCTTCCACTCGGTCATGATGACCAGCGCGTCGGCGCCCTGCACGGCCGCCATCGCGTCGTCGGCGAACGAGACCGCGGGCTCCTTCGCGTAGATGTGGCGCGCCTCGGGCATGGCGACGGGGTCGAAGGCCTTCACGCTCGCGCCACGCTTCAGCAGCTCGGCGATGATGACGCGGCTGGGCGCCTCGCGCATGTCGTCGGTGTTGGGCTTGAACGCGAGGCCCCAGAGCGCGAAGGTGCGCCCTTCGAGGTCCTCGCCGAAGCGCCGCGCGATCTTCTGCGCGACCACGCCCTTCTGGCGCTCGTTCGCCTGCTCGACCGCGTTCACCACCTTGAGCTCGACGCCGCACTCCTGGCCCGTGCGCAGGAGCGCGGTCACGTCCTTCGGGAAGCACGAGCCGCCGTAGCCCGCGCCCGGATAGAGGAAGTGGTAGCCGATGCGAGGATCGGAGCCGATGCCGATGCGGACATTCTCGATGTCCGCGCCCAGGCGCTCGGCGAGGAGCGCCAGCTCGTTCATGAAGGAGATCCGGGTCGCGAGCATTGCGTTGGCCGCGTACTTGGTGAGCTCGGCCGAGCGGATGTCCATCACCTGGAGCCGGTCGTGGTTTCGCTGGAACGGCGCATAGAGCTCGCGCATGGAGGCGATGGCGTCGGGCTCCTCGGCGCCGATCACGATGCGGTCGGGCCGCATGAAGTCCTCGACCGCGGCGCCTTCCTTGAGGAACTCGGGGTTGGAGACCATCGCGAACGCAAGCGAAGCGCCGCGCCCGGCGAGGGTCTTCGCCACCTCGGCGCGCACCTTGTCCGCGGTGCCCACCGGCACGGTGGACTTGTCCACGATCACGCGCGGGCCATCCATGTGCGTGGCGATGCCGCGCGCGGCGGCGAGCACGTACTGGAGGTCAGCCGAGCCGTCCTCGCCCGGCGGCGTGCCCACGGCGATCATCTGCACCTTGGCGAAGAGCGCGCTCTCGCGCGCGTCGTTGGTGAAGGCGAGGCGCCCCTGCGCCACGTTGGCCTGCACGACCTGCTTCAGGCCCGGCTCGAAGATCGGGATCTCGCCCCCGCGCAGCATGTCCACCTTGCGCTGGTCCGTGTCGAAGCAAAGGACGGTGTTCCCCACCTCGGCGAGGCAGGCCCCGGTCACGAGTCCCACGTAGCCGGTCCCGATGATGCTCACCTTCATGCGTGCGTCCCCTCGTCGATGGAAGCGCGGATCTCCTCCAGGACCGCCACCGGGTCGCGGGCCGCGGTGATGGAGCGCCCGATCACGAGGTAGCTCGAGCCCTGGCGCACGGCTTCGGCCGGCGTGACCACGCGCGACTGGTCGTTCGCGGAATCGCCCGCGAGCCGGATGCCCGGCGTGACCAGCACGAAATCCTCGCCCGTCGCCTTGCGCAGCATCGCCGCTTCCTGCGCCGAGGCCACGACGCCGTCCAGGCCGCACGCGCGCGCGAGCCGCGCGAGGCGCTCCACGTTCTCGGCCATCGAGCCCGCGTAGCCCACCCGCGCGAGGTCCGCCTCGCCGAGGCTCGTGAGGATCGTCACGCCGATGAGCAGCGGCGGGCGCGCCACCGACTCGATCGCCTCGCGCGCGGCGCGAAGCATCGCCTCGCCCCCGCTCGCGTGCACGTTCATCATCCAGACGCCCAGGCGCGCCGCGGAGCGGCAGGCCCCGGCGACCGTGTTGGGGATGTCGTGGAATTTCAAGTCGAGGAACACCTCGAAGCCGCGCTCCTGCAGGCGCAGGACCACGTCGGGGCCCGCGGCCACGAAGAGCTCCTTGCCCACCTTTACCCGGCAGAGCCTGGCGTCCAGGCGCGCGGCGAGCGCGAGCGCGCTTTGCGCGTCGGGAAGGTCGAGCGGAACGATGATTCGCTTATTGTCCAATTTGCATCCTTGCGAGATGGCGCCCCGGGCTTTCGAGCTCGGCCGTGCGCCGCGGAGGAAAGGTTTCCCACCCGCCGCACGCGGGGCATTGCCAGAAGAATTGCCGTGCCTTGAAACCGCAGTTGCCGCAGAGGTACACGGCAAGCGCCTGCGCGTGAGAGTGGACCAGGTTCTTCATGAGCTGCAGGTCCTGGCGGCGCTCGGCAGGCGCGCGCACGAGCTCGGCGTCGATCAGCCGGTCCAGCCCCACGAGGGTCGGGTTGCGCCGCACCTCGTCGCGCACCAGCCGATAGGCCGCTTCGTCGCCCTCGATCTCGGCGGTGGTCTGGTAGACCACGTTCAGCAGGTCGAGGCCGGGGAAGCGATGCTGCAATCCGCGCAGGAGCGCGAGGCCCTCCTCGGGCCGGCCGAGCGCCTTGTAGCTCTCGACCATGCCCTCGGCGGCGAGGCCGATGTACGCCGGGTCCTGCGCCTCGATCGCCTTCCATGCGTCCAGCGCCTCCTCGTGGCGCCCGTCGCGGGCGAGCCACTCGCCGCGCAGCAGGTTCGCACGCACGCACTTGCGGTTCACCTCGAGCGCGCGCGCGAGCTGCGCCTGGGCTTCTTCGGGCCGGTTGTGCACGTGCGCGGTGATCGCGAGCTCGCAGTGGTAGTTGGCGATCTCCTGGGTGTAGTTGCGCCGCGCGCTCACCTCGAGCTTCTTGGCGGCGTCGATCGCCTTCCTCCAGTCCTTCTCCTGCATGTAGATGTCGAGGAGGTGCCGGTGCACTTCCTCCGACGGGTCGGTCTCGCCCAGCTTCTCGAGCACTTCCTCCGCGTGGTCGAGGAGCCCCGCCTTGAAGTAGTCCTGGGACAGCTCGAAGGCCGCCATGCGCCGCTCGTCGGGCGGAAGGTCCTCGCGCTTCACGAGGTCCTGATGCATGCGGATGGCGCGGTCGACCTCGCCGCGGCGCCTGAAGAGGCTGCCGAGCGCGAAGTGCAGATCGATCGTCTGCGGATCGACCTTGACCACCTCGATGAAGGACTCGATGGCCTTGTCGGGCTGCTCGTTCAGCAGGAAGTTCAATCCGCGGAAGTACGACGAGGGCAGCGCGCGCGATTCGGAAAGCAGCGACTTGATATCCACGCGCGCGGCGATCCAGCCCATGCCGAAGAAGAGCGGCAGCGCGAGGAGCCACCAGAATTCAAACTCCATCGGCGCTTCCCGGCGGCGGCGCGGGCGTGTTCGCGACGATCGCCTGCGTGCGCTTGAGCCGCCCGATCTCGCGGCGCTGGCGCACGACCGTGGGCACCCACGCGAGGAGCCCGATCACCATGCCGCCCACGAACACCGCCAGCAGCACGAACACGAGCGGCGCCTCCCACTGCTGCCCGGGCAGGCCGTGCAGCGTCACGTCCTGCGCGTTCTTCACCGCGAACCACACCAGCACCAGCACGATGGCGAGGCGCGCGATCCAGACGAGTGTTTGCATGCGAAAGGGACCCGGGAAAGTGCCGTTATTCTACGCCGCCGCACGGCGGCAAAAAAAAACGGCGGACCGAAGTCCGCCGCGTGCTTGCATGGTCGCCGCCATCAGCCCTCGTGGTAGTCCACGCGCTCGCGCAGTTCCTTGCCCGCCTTGAAGTGCGGGACGTACTTGCGCGGCACCTGGACCTTCTCGCCGGTCTTGGGATTGCGTCCCGTCCTCGGCGGCCGGTAGTTCAGCCCGAAGCTGCCGAATCCGCGGATCTCGATGCGATTGCCCGAAGCGAGGGTGTGCGCCATCGCGTCCAGCATCGTCTTCACCGCGAGCTCGGCATCCTTCGGCGCCAGCTGGCTATGCCTCGCGCTCAGCAGCTCGATGAGCTGTGACTTCGTCATGGCGCGTTCTCCCCCTGGAGTCACTGGTTTCCTATTCCTTGTCCTTGGAGCCCGAGAGCTTGGCCTTCAGCAAGGCGCCCAGGTTGGTCGTCCCGGCGCTGGCGCTGCTCTCCGCGGCGTGCTTCTGCAGGGCGGCGGACTCTTCGGCCGCGTCCTTCTGCTTGATGGACAGGTTGATCGCACGGCTCTTGCGGTCGATGTTCACGATCACCGCCTCGACTTCCTGGCCCTCGGACAGGTGCTTGGACACGTCCTCGACGCGGTCGCGCGCGATCTCGGAGGCGCGGAGGTAACCCTCCACGTCCTTCTCGAGCTCGATCACGGCGCCCTTGGACTCGATCGACTTCACGATGCCCTTCACGACGCTCCCCTTGTCGTGGGTGGCCACGTAGTTGCCGAACGGATCGCCCTCGAGCTGCTTGATGCCGAGCGAGATGCGCTCGCGCTCGACGTCGATCGACAGCACCACGGTCTCGACCTCGTCGCCCTTCTTGAGGTTCTTGACCGCCTCCTCGCCCGGCGCCTGCCAGGAGAGGTCCGAAAGGTGCACGAGGCCGTCGATGTTGCCCGGCAGGCCGATGAACACGCCGAAGTCGGTGATCGACTTGATCGTGCCGCGGACCTTGTCGCCCTTCTTGTGGTTCATGGCGAACTCTTCCCACGGGTTCGGCATGCACTGCTTCATGCCGAGCGAGATGCGGCGGCGGTCCTCGTCGATCTCGAGGATCATCACCTCGACCTCGTCGCCGAGCGACACCACCTTCGCGGGATGCACGTTCTTGTTGGTCCAGTCCATCTCGGAGACGTGCACCAGGCCCTCGATGCCGCTCTCGATCTCGACGAACGCGCCGTAGTCGGTGATGTTGGTCACCTTGCCGAAGAGGCGCGTGCCCTGCGGATAGCGGCGCGAGATGCCGATCCACGGGTCCTCGCCCAGCTGCTTCAACCCCAGCGAGACGCGATTCTTCTCGGCGTCGAACTTGAGGATCTTCGCGGTGACTTCATCGCCCACGGAGAGCACTTCCGTCGGGTGCTTCACGCGGCGCCAGGCGAGGTCGGTGATGTGCAACAGGCCGTCGATGCCGCCCAGGTCCACGAACGCGCCGTAGTCGGTGATGTTCTTCACCACGCCCTTCACGATGGCGCCTTCCTTCAGCGTCTCGAGGAGCTGCTGGCGCTCGACACCGGCCGTCTCTTCCATCACGGCGCGGCGCGAGACCACGACGTTGTTGCGCTTGCGGTCGAGCTTGATGACCTTGAACTCGAGCTCCTTGCCTTCGAAGTGCGAGGTGTCCTTGACGGGACGCAGGTCGACGAGCGAGCCGGGCAGGAAGGCGCGGATGCCGTTCACCATGACGGTGAGGCCGCCCTTCACTTTTCCGGACACGACTCCCTTGATGATCGTGGCGTTGGCGAGCGCCTCGTCGAGGCTCGTCCACGCGGCGAGCTTCTTCGCCTTGTCGCGGGACAGCTTCGTCGCGCCGAAACCGTCTTCGAGCGCTTCGATGGCCACGGACACGAAATCGCCGGGTTTCACTTCGACTTCGCCCCGGTCGTTCTTGAATTCGTCGGTTGCGATGGTGCTTTCGGACTTCAGTCCCGCGTTGACGATCACGACGTTCGGGTCGACCGAGACGACCTCGGCGGTGATCACTTCGCCCACGCGCATTTCCTGGCGCGAGAGGCTCTCTTCGAAGAGCGCGGCGAAGCTGTTTTCGGTGGCGGGGGAGGATTGGGTTGAGGTTTGGGACAACATGAAAACTTTCGCTGATGGTTGATCGTCGCCAGGGGGGCAGAATCGCTCTAACCCGCTG